>JANXQZ010000172.1 GCA_025353235.1 Bryobacterales bacterium | reverse complement strand
GAGGTCGTCCGGGACCTCGACGCTGAGCGAGGGTGAGGGCTTCCTGGCCGCACCCGTCATTGCACTCCCAAATTCTGTAATATGCCGTCAAGGGTGGCCCGTTCCTGCTGTTCTACAATCCTCAGCGCGGCGAGCGCATCGTGGTCTATGAAGAGTTCAATGACTCCACGACACATTCGGCGGAGTTCCCTGGCCGGGATTGCGTCCACCTCCACACTTTCACCTTCAAAAGTTTTGGCGCGAGAGTCGGTTTTCTTCGTCGGTCGAGTCGGCAGGTTGAGACTGTGAATCTGGGACTCGGTCACTGATACGCGCGTGAAATCGATCTCGGCATCCGGCGCGAACTCCCGGAGTCTGGCTTCAGTATTCCGCGTTATGTCCAAGCCCGAAGGATCCCAATCGCCGAAATAGAAAATGCGAGCGGGCTTTCGTACGGCGGCAATGGCTCGGGCGGCTTCATACAAATATGAGAGCGAGGCGTACCCGCGTGTCACCATCAGCGGCACGTCCCACGGAGCCGTCTCTTCGAACAACACGCCCGCCAGGGCGTCTTTTTCAAGCCAGACTTCCACGTACGAATCCTGGTTGCTCCAAAGTGCACGCCGATAGGTTTGCTTGGTGAGTTCCAGCATCCCGCGAAGGGAGTCGTAGGTGGTGGGCTTCCTCATCCAACGCGTGTTGTCCGAAATCCAATCGAACGGGATTTCGCCGGCGACACGCATATCCTTCAACAGGCGTATGACGGTTTGGTGATACTCGGGTTCGGTCTTCCCAATCGCGCCGCGGCTGACGAGCTGGTAGAAAACCTGGCGGACTGTCATCGGGTTGTCCTCGGCAAGCACATCGCAAATGGCAATACGAATAGTGTCCATGTCGGCCCGCGTGCGCCGGTTTGTAGACCTAGATCTACAAACTTCGGCACCCGCAACCGTGCTGGTCGGTGCGCTATTCATTTCAATAAAAGGAAACGGTATTGCTTTGGAATCGGCGGCCGTTAATGTTCAGATCAAAATAAGCGGTTAGAGAACGTGCCCGGCGACTTACCACCACGCGCTGACGGTTCCCTTCCGAGTGAACGCCCAGGCAGGCAATTAGGGGGAACTTCACCGATTCGGACGGATAAACTCCCGAAGGCGCCTGCCATCTCCCATGAGTTGGCCGGCCTGGTAGGTTTTGCAGCTAGCGTCGCCTCGTACCGGCTGGGTGAAGTTAGTGCCGCCCCAGCGGGGCTGCGGGATCTGACGGTCTGCTGTACGCTTCAGATAGTCGCCGCTGCGAGCACGCGCGAGGATGAAAAAACCCTGTGCGATGCCGCGGGCACCTTCCGCCGCGGTAACTTCGAACAGGAGTCGGCGACCGTCCGCGCTCCTGACGTCGTATCGATGTTTGGGCGCAGGTGTGGTGCTGGCCGGGTTTATCCCCGGAAGTTGGTGTGGCCCCGAGGGCGGCCCCGTCAAGTAGGCCGTCCTTGTGAAACCACGCGGTTGGCCCGGATGGCCTCCACCACTTCTTCGAGGTCATACAGGACTCGTCCCCCAGCACGATAGAACGGGAAACGATCTCTACCGAGTAGTCGATCTTTTTGCAAAGTGCGCCGTGAAATTCCGGTCAGCGTGGCCACCTCTGCGTCGCTTCCGAACGCCGCCGCACTACGTCAGCTGCTTGATTGCGATTTGATGCGCTTGACATACAAATCGAATTTAAATGAAATCCTAAACGCTGTAAATTACGGGTAACTCCGGGTAACGTTCCAAACGATTTAGGACAAATGGGTTAGGAGCACACAGAAAGTGTCTACGAGGTAACTGCGGTAACTTTCGACAGCCATTTCTTTACGGAACCTCCATGACGCTTGTCGCGATAAGCGGCGCGCCAAGTCAGGTGCCGCCACCCTACGAGGTCGGGCGGCTTAATGTTTTGGGCATCCAGCCGTTCGCACATTTCCAGCTGCGAGAGCCCCCCCTTTTTCATGCTTACAACGCGCCTAGCTATGTTGATTCCATGTGCGCTTCGAGACCGAGCCCAACGACACCTCGGCTGAGTTGGAGCTGATGGTGATTCGCCGGCCGCTTGGTCCACAACGGTATTGCGGGAGTCTCCCCGTTCCACGTGAGACTCGACTGAGATCATCAAATTATCATCAACAATTGGAAGCCCAGCATCAATGATTGCGGCCAGCCCCTCACGCGTCATCTCGTCGAACTCATCGGCAGCGACAATTCCTTTGGCCAGAGCATACTCCCAAAGCTTTACCCAATAGTCCTGCTCTTCGCCTGTAAGATCGAGCGCGACGTTGATTCGCCCTAGCACGTTCCGCAACTCGTCAGTCCTAAGGTCCGCCACTGTGTACTCGGATGCAGGTGGGTGCAAAGCTGCTGTTTCCGAGTACTCCTTCTTCAGCCTCGTTAATTCGTACGCAGAGCACGCCACTTTGGCCCGCGCATCAACGAGCGCGGTTTGTTCACGATTAAACAGTTCCTCTGCGCTAAGATCTGGGTCGTGGTTGGTTGGTGGATCCATCGGTTTCCGCTCCGATTCCCGGCCCCTTGCCTCAGGGCAGCATGTACTTACGGGGGAACCGGGGGTTTGTCGCCTAGCTGGGCTAACCAGCTATAACAAGTCTACGATTGCGCGCTACTTAGTGCGGCGGGACAACCATCACGCGGACATTCGGGCTCACTTTGCGGCCCTTCAACACGCTGGCAGCGCTGCG
>JANXQZ010000132.1 GCA_025353235.1 Bryobacterales bacterium | reverse complement strand
AGAAAATGCCCGGCGTCGTCGAAATCTCGATAGCCGACTAAGCGGAAGTGCTGCCTTAAAAACTCTTCGAACTTAGCCGAGTTAGCGCTCTTTTGCATTACCGCCAGCACCGGAAGTTCGGGATATTTTTCAGTCAGGGGTTGCATCGCTCCCATGCCCTCCATTGCCGAAGCCATGACGTGCTGCGGTGTCGATAGCATCTTTGTCTCTATCTCTTCCTTGAGCGCCGGGTCGGTCTGCGGGGTGAACATGGTGCCGATCATCTTTTGTGCAAACTTCCTGTATTCCGGCCCCCGGTAAGCCCTCACAATCCCGGTGAATTGGCCTTTTTGCTTCTCCCGCTCGGCATCGTCTTTGGGAGGTTGCGGAATAAACCCATCCACAATTACGATCCCGGCCACCTTATCGGGATGCAGGCGCAGGTATTCAATCGCGACCGGGGTTCCCATGCTATGGCCAACCAGAGTTGCCTTGCTCACCTTCGCGTCCGTCATCACCGCGTCCACGGCGCGCGCGAACAACTGCATCGTGTACTTGATCTCGGGCTTATCGCTCTGCCCATGTCCCGGCAGATCGATCAGAAGGGAGCGCCTGTTCTCATAGATCGGGGCCTGGGCTTTCCAGAATGTCGAGTCGCAGGTCCAGCCATGGATGAAGACTACTGCCGTATCGCCATGGCCAAAACTCAGATAGTGAATCTTGCTTCCGTCGAGCGTCGCAAAATGCGAATCCGCTTCGGAGCCGCTGACCGAAACCAGCGCCAGCGCCAAAATCCACATGCTGGAAAATAATTTTCTAGCCACGTTGGACAGTGTACACCAGAGCCGTTAAAAACTTCTGCAAATTCCGTTATTCAAGATTAGGAGAACTCATGGAAGCTTTCGCTGAGTTTATCGCTGAGTCGTTCCGTTCAGGTACCGAATTGAACTGGAACTCGAAGACCGCAACCTATGTTACTGCCACCTTCCCCATTAAATCCGGGCTGGTGGAGGTTTCCTTCGAATGGCAGGAGCGGGATGGGGCCTGGCATGCTTCGTTCGATACCATCCGGGGGGAAATGACGGATCGCACGATCATCGCCCAGGCATTCCGCATCTTGAACGGACTATTTCAGGCGGTCGGTGAGTTTCTCGAGACGCACTCCCCCAAGACGATTGTTTTCAGCAGCAAAGATGACGACTTGATGAGCGTATACGATAGCTATCTGCGTCGCGAGAGGGCTTTCTTCGCTGAGTTTGGATACGTCGTGGAAGGTCCGCAGCAGAGAGGGGCGGAGATGGAATTCACCTTGCGCCGGGTGCTGCCATCCTGGTGGCGCCCTTAGTTGCTGTCAGCTATGCGATCGAAGCTCCTCGGTGACAGACCGCCGATTACTGGCGACAGGGGCGAGGTCTGAAAACTTAGGGAACCCGGCGAGTGACGCTGGCATCCAAGCTTCCGATCCAAATGGGCTCTGTGCGGACGCGACATCGTCGCCCCTGAATCGCCCCTGAATCGTTGACCGCGATTCGCTCAAGTATTCCTATGCCAATTGCACTCCCAGTTCCTGCATAGCGGCTTGCAACTGCAGGAATGACTCGAACTGCACCGCCTGGATGCCATGTCTGCGCGCTCCTTGCACGTAAGGCAGCAGGTCGTCTGTGAAGAAACATTCTCCGGGGTTTGCATTCGCATGCTCCAGCGCAGCTTCGTAAATCTTGGGCGACGGTTTCGAGGCCCCAACCTTGTATGAGAGCACGAAATGATCAAAATGCCGGAGCAGCGGATAGTGTTGCCGGATCATCTCGAAGTGAAGCACGTTTGTGTTCGACAGAAGCAGCAGACGGTAGCGCTTGCCAAGTTCTTCGACGAAAGACTCCGGGATCAGGGTGTGCGGAAGGAATATGCTGGACCAGAGATCACAGAATTCCTCGTAAGTAGTCCTCAGTTTCAAGACCCGCGATAACTCCTCCACGAAAGGCCGAGGCTCGATCTGGCCTGACTCGAAGCGCGTTACTAGATCCGTTCCGCGCAACCGGGCAGGGATCTCGGACGCGGAGTACCCGCACAGCGGCTCCATTTGCGCGTACCCGCGCTTAAAATCGAGCGGAACGATCACGCCTCCCAGGTCGAAAATCAGAGTCTTGATCATGCACCCCGAGTGTAACGTCACTGATCGGCAGCGGGCCGCGTCAACACGTAAGACGGGTAACATTTAGGGCCGATGCTATACTGAAATCGGTCGCAACCCGATAGCACTAGGCAGGGTTCGTTATGGTGGCCAAATTCCCGATAGCTCCACGATTCTTCGCTCTCTTATTGTCGTTAAGTCTGTCCGTGTGTCCGTTTGCATCCGCAGATGAAAAGCCTGCTCCGCAGGCCCCTCCTCCCGACGCGAAAGTTACCATCGAACCCCGCATCAGGCCCGTTCCCGGCGCTAAGTCCGATCCCGACCAGAAGGCGCTAGAAGGCCGACCCGCGAGCATCCGGGTGGATAAAACCCTGGTGCAAATCAACGTCACGGTCACCGATCCATTGAACCGGTTCGTCACGGGACTCGACAAAGACTATTTCAAGCTTTTCGAAGAGAAGATTCAGCAGGAGATCCTCCAATTCTCAAGCGAGGACGCGCCTCTTTCCATTGGCTTGGTCTTCGATACCAGCGGCAGCATGGGCAGCAAACTGCAGAAGTCGCGCCAAGCGGCGTCTCAATTTTTCAAGACTGCGAATCCGGAGGACGAGTTCTTCCTGGTAACCTTTAATGACCGACCGGAGCTGAGCGTACCCTTTACTAGCGATACCGAACAGGTCCAGAACAGGCTTACTTTCACTCAGTCCAAAGGAAGAACCGCGCTGCTCGACGGCGTGTATCTTTCGATGAACCAGATGAAGAAGGCTCGGAATCCGCGCAAAGCCCTGCTGATCATCTCCGATGGGGGCGATAACAGCAGTCGCTACACGGAGAGCGAAATTAAGAATGCAGTTCGCGAGGCAGACGTCCAAATCTACGCGATCGGCATTTTTGAGCCGATGTCGGCCCGCGGCAGGACAGCCGAGGAGATGTCGGGCCCCGGTCTACTAAACGAAATCGCAGAGCAGACGGGCGGACGCGCTTTCGCCGTTGACAATCTTGCCGAGCTGCCCGACGTCGCCGCAAAAATCGGAATGGAGCTTCGCAATCAATACGTGCTGTATTACACGCCGAAAAATGCGGAACGCGACGGAAAGTATCGCCGGGTCCAGGTGAAACTGGTGCAGCCTCGCGGACTTCCGCCATTGAAAGCTTTTTATCGCCTTGGATACTATGCGCCTTCTCAGTAGGGTGCTGGCTCCGGCGCTCTGGCTTACCTCGATTGCCGGTTCCCAGACTCCTCCGCCTGCTACTCCGGACAACGGGCCTGCCACCTTTACCGCCGACACTCGACTGGTGGTTCTTCCCGTCAGCGTCTCGGATAAGAGCGGCAAGTTGATTACCAACCTGCAGCGCGAGTCGTTCAAAGTGTACGAGAACGGCACCGAGCAGCCCATCAAGATTTTCCGCCGCGAGGATGTTCCCATTTCCCTGGGAATCATCGTGGATAACAGCGGGAGCATGCGCGACAAGCGGCTAAAGGTGGAGACCGCTTCGCTCGACTTAGTAAAAGCATCAAACCCGCAGGACGAGGTCTTTGTAGTCAATTTCAACGATGAAGCGTACCTCGATGTGCCATTTACGAACGACCTCAAAAAGCTGGAGGAAGGCGTAGCGCGCATCGACTCGCGCGGCGGAACGGCTATGCGCGATGCCATCGGCATGTCAATCGACTATCTCAAAGAAAAGGGTAAGCGGGATAAGAAGGTGCTCCTCGTGTTGACGGACGGCAACGATACGGCCAGCAGCGGCACTCTGGAAAAGCTGATCGACCGAGCGCGCAATGGCGAAGTGCTGATCTACGCCATCGGCTTGCTGAATGAGGAAGAGAAGCGCGAAGGCCGCAAAGCGAAACGCGCGTTGGACTCGATTACTAAGGACTCAGGAGGTCTTTCGTTCTACCCGAAAGATGTGTCCGAAGTGGATAAGATCGCTTTGCAAGTGGCGCAGGATATCCGCAACCAGTACACCATTTATTATTCGCCTACGATTCAGGCGCTGGACGGAAGCTTCCGCCAAATCAAGGTGACGGTGGCCGGTTCCGGACGCGCTACGGTCCGTACCCGCACGGGGTACTACGCAAAGCCGGGTGAAGATCGAAAGAAGAAGACGGTCAGCCAGAATCCTCAGCAGCCCTAGCTATGTTGCCGTTCCTGTGGCGAGCGACGAAGGGCTATCGTCTGACTCCCTGGCGCAGTCCCTATCTGCGATGGCGCATCGAAACCTACTGGGGCACCCCTGCTGACGAGATCCGATTCCAGGAATTTTGGCGCTTCGTTTGGCGCAGCCGCGCTGATCTGATCAGGATGCTAGGGTGGGTTAGGAATTGTGCATAAATAAGTGCTTCATATAGAAGTGACGACGTTATACCTTGGAAGTGTGAGCGATTCGGCCGCTGCAGAGCAGGCTATTCGACAGCGTTATGAAGGACTGTCGCCAGTTCTGAACGAGCAGTCTCTGCGTCGATTTGTGGCGACAGAAGCCCGGTCGAAGCAGAGGATCTGAAGGAGATGAACGAGATCAGCCGTCTCGCACCCGAATATCCAGGCTGGATGTTCGCTATGCAGGGATCGGACCGGGCGCCTGGCCAGATACGCGATTGGGCGAAGTACACGGAAATTCAGAAATGAAAATCGCCCTGCTGGCCGCCGCGCTTTTGCTCCCAATTGCTTGCGGCCAGGAGCCTTTGCATTTGATTCGGCGCCCCGGCGTGGCAGTTCCCGACGGGGACCAGCGGCAGCTTCGCGCTGGGCTGACGCGCCTTAACTCGCGCCTTGAGGCGCTAAAAGGCAACGCTTATTTAGCTGACGTTTTGATCTTTGAGAAAGCTGTCCGATACGCGCTGGACGGTAACGAGTTCTTCGCGTCTGAAGACATCTTCAAGGCGAAGGAACTGCTCCGCGTCGGCACGGAGCGCGCCGATCAGCTTGCGCGCGGAGATGCCCCCTGGACGCATGGAACGGGCTTGGTGGTTCGGGGTTACCGGTCAAACATTGATGGCGGAGTGCAGCCTTACGGCTTGGTGATTCCATCCACGTTTGCGGTGGACCGCCCGCATCGCTGGCGGGTGGATGCCTGGTTTCACGGCCGCAGCGAAACACTGAGCGAGGTCAACTTTCTTTGGGACCGGATGCATAACCCTGGCCAGTTCACTCCGCGCGATACCATTATGCTCCATCTCTACCGGCGCTACTGCAACGCGAGCACGTTTGCCGGCGAGGTGGATTTCTTCGAGGCATTGCGAGATGTGAAGAAGCAGTACAACGTGGACGGGAACAGGATTCTGGTGCGCGGCTTCAGCATGGGCGGAGCGTCGGCGTGGCATATCGGCGCGCATTATGGAACTAATTTCGCTGCCATTGGGCCAGGAGCAGGCTTCGCGGAAACATCGGAGTTCACCAATTTTACGAAACGCAAATACGAACCCACATGGTTTGAACAGAAGCTTCTGCATCTCACCAACGCGACCGACTACGCGATCAACTTCTTCAATGTGCCGGTGGTCGGATACAAATGGGATAAGGACGGGCAGCGGCAAGCTGCCGATGTGATGGCTCGCGAAATGGATCGGGAGGGGCTTACGCTCTCGCGCGTGTGGGGCCTTAACATCGGTCACGCATACACGCCCGGCGCAATCGTTCAGATCGACAAAATGATGGACGCGATTGCATCCAAGGGTCGCGTCGAGTGGCCGCGCGAAGTGCGCCTCACGACTTGGACGCTGAAATGCAATCGCATGCGTTGGGTGGTGCTGGATGGTCTCGAGAAGCATTGGGAGCGCGCCCGCTTGAATGCCAGCGTAGAAGGGTGGGGCGATCCAGGGAGCAACAGCGTGCTCGCCCGCATCGCGGACAAACTGCCGATTCAATGGACGAAGGACTCAGTCAGCGGGATCACTTTCCGTGAGTATGCGCAGTCAAATAATGCTTTGCACGTGGCTTATTTGCCGGACTATGCCGTCGTGGATTTCACGACACCGCCCGATGCACGCTGGCCAGGGAAGATCGTGGCAGCCGGACTTTTCGGCGAGCGATGGGAATTGCTACGGAACGATGGGCAGTAGGACACCATCTTTCTTAATCCCCAACTGGACGGGGCGAGGCATCCCTGATTTTGGCAGGCTCGCCTGAACCCATAGCTCTTCGCCCGGAAGGCGTCTCGACGGATCCTTCGCGTGTTCGGGGATGAAGAACGCGACCGGCGGTACCAGCACCCACTCGTTTCCGCGACGGATGATAGTCACTCCCTTAATGGACTCGGGACCATCCACTATAAGCCGCAGGCTGACGTACCGGCCACGGATTGGCATATTCGGATCAACAGGAGCAGTCTTAAACCAGACCCGTGGAAGTCTTTCCCGATCCACTGCATACTTGCCAGCCAAACTGAGCACGATCAGGCACTGCGCCACAGCCACGAGGATTCCACGATGGAGCGGCGTCATGCGCCCTCCGGACGAATTTGCGAGATCAGTTGGCGACGTGTTCGCTCCAGCAGCCAGCCTCCGCCCAGGAACAGCAGTCCGAGCACGATCAGACTCGCCGAGCGTCCTAATTTGTCCATGATGCTCGAGAAGTAAAACGTCAGCACGGTAATCGCAAACCCGGCCATGCCGAGGTTGATGCGCTCAGGGCGGGACTCCTGCAGGCCCCACCAAATTAGTCCCACGGCCCCGGCGGCACACCACAGATAGGTGATCACGTGCTCGCCTCCAACGCTTTTGGTTGCTACCAGCAGGACGGTCCAGCAGACGGCCCCGACGTTCCAGATTGCATCTGCTCCTCTTAAAGCCACTGCGATCCCGAGAGGAACCAGCACTGCAAGACACCACGCGAAGGTCAAAGGTTTCCAATCTGGGGCTTGATGCCAGGACTCGAATGCAATGCCCATTGCGGCGGGAAGCAGGGCAATGGCCCCGAACCAGCACAGCGCCTTACGGAAAGGGGGATCTGCCGCGCTGCGTCGCGCACTCAAGTAGGTGAAGCTCAGCGCGCAGACAAAAGCCGAGACCGGGAACATGTAGTAGATGCGGCGATCAGCGGACCATGACCACCATTCTCCCGCCAGCCAGTACGGCGCGAGAATCGCCGTAAGCGCACCTTGGGTCCAATGCCGCAGCAACGCCCACGCGATGGCAGCACCGGTAGCCCACAGCAAAATTGCGGCGGGCCAATGTTCCGAAAGATGAAAAATCTGCCCCGCTAGCGCGATCCCTGCGCCAAGCGAAAGCGTGCCGACGAAGTGCAGCGCAATACCCAGCCAATCAAAACGTTGCGCGGCAAGAGCTCCGCCCAAATGCAGTACCCCGGTCATTGTCACGACTAAAGTCATGCGCTGAGCAGGGGAAAGTTCGTCCCAGTGAGCGGAGACGAATAGCAAAATGCCGGCGCCTAACAGAATCGCCCCAAATACAAGAGCGATCAGAGTGGGCCAGCGCAGTCCTTGGGATCGTTCGTGCTGGCCTTCCCACTCTTTGATACGGGTGACGGTGGCAGTATCCACCACGCCTGCCGCAGTCCAGCGCTCCAGATGGCCTTCCCAATCTGTGCGCATGGCGGGCGTTACTTGGATTCGGACATGGTCACTTTGGCAACCGTGACGGTATCGCCGCTGAGTTCGCCCGTGAGTTCCACCTTGTGGCCCAGGGCCTCTTTCACTGCATCCGGGTTGGCGATCTTGATCACTTTATCGCCGGTAACGAACACCGGAGCTGTGCCGCGGCCCACGCAGCGTTGAACGCAATCGATGGATTTCTGGGAGGCATCGGCGTGTTTTGCTCCACAGTTGGCGTCGGAAATGGTGCCGGTCCAGGTCTCCGCGAATGCGGCGACCGACATCAGGGCGAACGTGAGTGCTAGTTTTTTCATAACGAACTCCTTCACCAAATTATACGCGACACCAGATTCTGGGTGGTCCGGCGCAGCGGGCGCGTGTTCTGACGCATCCCCAAACGTGGGCTCTTGCGCGTAAAGTCATGGATGAACACCTTAAAGATTGGTAGTTGGAATGCATCACAGGCCCCGAGGTATTTCGATGCGTTCTCTGAAACTGCTGTTTCTTCTACTTCCCCCGGCGCTACTTCCCGCGGCTCAGATTGTTGCCGGGAGCGTTACCTTGACAACATTCCTAGGGCAAAATTTTCTAAATAGGGGAACGACAAATATCCAAACCGCCGACACTTCCGTCACTGGCATCCTCGCCGTGAATCTGAATTCACCTTACATCAACAGCCCCTACTTTCCCGATTTCAACGGCAGCATCGTTGTGGATCCCTCAGGAAGCATCTGTGGCGGCGGCATAAGCTTTTCCGGTCGGTCCTTCACCGCCGACTGTAGTAGTTCAAATCAAGCTACGATTTTCGGGAACTTCGCCGTCGGCACATTTCTTTACTCCGGAGGTCCCGTGACGGCGCATCTCCCGTTTACCCTGAATCTGGACATAACTTCATACATAATCGGTCCAGGCCCTCACGACTTCCCCTTTTCCGGCTCTGGCACCGCAGACCTCATTGGGCATTCCGTGCCGTCGCCCAATGGAAATCATTCCAACTCTTCTTTCATAGTGGACAGCTTGGCTTTGAACTTCGTCAATGTACCCGAGCCCACGTCGGCTGCGCTGGTATTCCTGTCCCTAGCCGCTGTCGCTGTCGCCGCCGCGCGTCGCAGGTTCCTCTTCACCGAATGATTGTCGAAACGGGGCGCCGCAGACGACGACTGGGGAACGTGAGTGCTACTTTTTTCATAACGAACTCCTTTACAGGATTAAATGCCGGGCACGGCGGCGGAATAAGTTCCGCCGGTCGCTCCTTCAACTCCGACTGTGGTTATTCGGTGAGTTGACCTTCTGCCCAAAGCCTCTTAACGAACTTGATCTCTTTGTCGCCGGTTGCAGAAGGCAATCTCTTCACCGAGTTACGGTCGAAACGGGGCGCGTCAGGCGGGATCGGACCTCT
>JANXQZ010000126.1 GCA_025353235.1 Bryobacterales bacterium | reverse complement strand
TGCTCGGAACCATCCAGGAAGCGTACTGTGTGTGTTGAGAATAGCAACGCTCTCGCCGCTGGGTACTGCGTCACGGCGTCGGTTCTCAATTTTGGAAAGTTGTTCATGATTATAGGTCCGCGATCACGTCATTCAAGGTGTTCGAATGCAGCATGGCTTGCCGAACCGCGCGAGCGATATCATCGCTATGGTCCATGAACGACCGGCTGTCCATCGCATTCACTTGAATCTGTACGGTCTGCGTAGCTTGCTGGCTGCTCGAACCGCCCGGTCCGTTCAACGGACGAGCTGACCCGTTCTGTCCGTAATCTACCGGCGTCACGCCCCCTCCCTGCCCCACCGCTCCCGCATACTGAATGGACGGAGGCAAACTAAAAGGAACTAGCGGTTGAGCGGTTTGACTATTCCCTCCGCTGAAAAGATCGAACAGTCCTTTGAAGATTGGTGCCAGGCCGAGCACGCTGCCAAATAGACTGCTGGCCGCGCTGCCAATGGACCCGGCGGCCGAACTGCTCCCGCTGGACTTGGCTGAAGTGTTTTGCACCAGCGCCTGCGTATTCTCGTTGAGCTTATCTAAGTGGCTCTGTTGAACCGCCTTTAGATCCGTCAAGTTCTTGCTTAACGCAGCCACTTGCTGGCCCACATCAGATCCACCGCCAGACCCGCTTTGGCCCAACCCCCCGCTAGAACCCTGGCCAGGCGTAGATGTCGCGTTGTCCACAGAAAGCCCCGGAAAAGACATAACTTGCAACACATCACTCCGCCGATGATGGTTGCCAAGGTGGCGCGACATCACACTATGCAGTTCACTCTTGAGCATTTCGAATCTCCATCCTCAATTCGTTTTCCAACACGAACATGGCCTCTACCAGCCTTGCCGGCAGAGACCGATAATCTTGGTGACCGAATAACCGCCACCCCTGAAATTCTTCGATAAAGTACAGGCTGTCGGCCGTAATAGATGACACGGGACAGCGCTCGCAAGTGACCTTGCCCCGCGCCCACACTAGACGCGGCTGCGCGAGCTCTGCTTCTGGCAGCCACCCGCAACGGCGTTTCTTTTCAAGACCGCTTTTTCTGCATGAGTCGCACTTCCATGCGATCTGATTTGCGAACTGGAAGTGAAATGCGACTGTTAGTTTTTTCTCTCTTCTTCCGTCAGCCCGCACTCGGCTTTGATTGCATCCACAACTTCTCGAGTTAGCTCTTCCGGTCCAAGCTCGATCAAGTTTTCCGTTGTCGCGGCTTCCCCGTCGATCTTCAGATTATCGATCCTAATCAATCCCCAACGAATATAGAGATCCTCAATGTCCTGCGCCAGCAAGTTCGCCTCAACGCGCTCTTGAAAGTCGTTTGAGGCTTCCAGGAACGGCAGCCGAGCCGCCACTTCCCGAATGCGCCGATACAGCTCCGTCCTGCGCGCGAAAGACATTCTGACCACGCTGAAACGTACTCCAGGCACCACCCGCGATTCGTGAGAAACGCTGCTCTCGTAAGAAGTGGAGCTGT
>JANXQZ010000118.1 GCA_025353235.1 Bryobacterales bacterium | reverse complement strand
CTGCAGGTTGCCGCCCAGCGACGAATTCGTGCGCGCGATCCGATTGAGCTTGCCAGTCCGCACGTTGCCGGACGGCATCACCAACGTGGCCTTGTTGACGGCTGAAATCGCGTCTTCGGGAGAGATGCGGTACTCGCGCAGTTTGTCGGGATCGAGCGTGATCACGATGGTTCGTTGGTTGCCTCCAAAAGGCGGCGGCGCGGAAACTCCTGGCAGAGTCGCGAAGAGCGGACGAACGCGGTTGAGCGCGAAGTCTTGCATCTCGGAGGGCGGGCGAGTGGCGCTGCTGAAAACGAGAAGCCCCACGGCTACGCTGCCTGCATCGAAGCGCGTAATGAAGGGCGGGACGGTTCCGGGCGGCATGAAGGCGCGGGCCCGATTGACGTACCCGACCGTTTCGCCCATCGCCTGGCTCATGTCCGTGCCGGTATGGAAGACCAGCTTCATGAGGGCTGCGCCTTGAATGCTCTTGCTTTCCACATGATCGATTCCGGTGATGTAGAGGAAGTGATACTCGTAGTAATAAGTTAGATAACCTTCCATCTGTGCCGGATCCATGCCGCCATAGGGCTGCGCGACGTAGATTGCGGGATCGCCCACTTGCGGGAAGATATCGATCGGCATCCTCTGAATGGCCAGCACTGCGCAGAGTGCAATGGCGATCAAGGCGATGACCACGGTAACGGGGCGATTGAGGGCTGCCCGAACAAGGCGCATGGATTATTGGCTTGCCTCGCTCAGAAAGGGCTGGAGGTCGCCTGCGGCGCGAGCCACTCCGAGCAAACCGCGCCACACCCCCAAGCGTGCGAGAGCATTGTCGATTTCAGATTGGGTCAGCAATCGCTGGGCCTCGGCGACCTCTTGGATGTTTGCCACACCCGCCTGGTATCGCGCTGTCGCCTGGGAAACTGTCGCTCTCGCCGCTGAGATTTGGATGGGTGCGTTGGCTGCGATTCTGCGTGCTCCTCGAACGGTAGCGACCGCTGCATTCCACTCGGCCTTCAGGTCCACGGCGATCTGTTGAGCACGGGCGTTCTGGGCTCGAATGGTCGCTGATTGCGCGGCTTTGCGGGCCTCAATCGCGGGATAGTCGAGCACGGCAAAGTTTACGGTGATTCCCAAGGCGTAGTTCTGCGTGGTGGGAGCAAGACCTGTGGGGTCACCAGTCCCGCGGGCATAGGCAGCGCCCTGCAAGTAAAAGCGGGGGAAATAGGATCGCTCCAGGGCTCTGAGCTGGGCTTCCGCTTGCGCTACCAATGCGTTCTGCTCGACCGCGATTGGATTTGCGGCGGTGTTGAGCGGAGCCGTGGTCTCATCGGGCGGGAGTTGAAGGAGTGTTGCATCGGCAAGCTTGATGAGCGCGGGATCGATGCCCGTAAATTGCGAGACAGTCACGCGCGCTAGATCGACGGCCTGCTCTGCCTGAATCAGCTGTGTCCGCGCGGCGGCGAGTTCGGCTTCC
>JANXQZ010000108.1 GCA_025353235.1 Bryobacterales bacterium | reverse complement strand
CAAGGCTAAAATCACAGTCACTCAAAAAGCGACTGGGGTTAGACGCTCGCTTGAGTCGGGAACGGATGGTAGCTATAGCGCGCCAGCGCTCGTGGCAGGAGCGTACGAGGTCCGGGCGGAGGCACCCGGGTTCCGCATGTTACTGCGGCCAGTGACGGTTGAGACTGGAGCCACCACCACGGTGAACCTAAACATGCAGGTTGGCGCGACCAAGGATGTAGTAACCGTGGAAGCCGCGGCGGCCACCATCAATTACGAATCCAATACGGTACAAGGAGTGGTGACGCGCCAACAGATCGAGAATCTGCCGCTGAACGGACGCAGCTTTCTGAACTTGGCGCAACTGGAACCGGGCGTGTTGGTGACGCCTGCGAACCCGGCGCAATTCAACGCGCAATTTAGCGTCTCCATCCTGGGCGGCCCGGCGTCACGCACCGCCATTACGGTGGACGGCGGCAATGTTCGCAATCCTGTCGAAGGCGGCGTAGGAACCAATTTCTCGCAGGAGGTGGTTCAGGAGTTCCAACTCTCCAGCGTGAATTTCGATCTCTCCACCGGCATCACGGCGTTTGGCGCGATCAACGTTGTGACACGTTCCGGCAGCAACGCCTATCACGGGGTGGGCTACTTCTACTTCCGCGACCACAACATTTCGGCCTATCCCAGCCTGAATCGAAATGCCTTCACGAGCGACCCTTTCTTTGCGCGGCGGCAAGCCGGATTCTGGATAGGCGGACCGATCAAGAGGGACAAGCTGTTTTTCTTCACGAACTTCGAGAACACCAACCAGTCCGGCGTGTATATCGTGCAGCCGGATCTTCCCTCTTTGTCGGCGCTCGGCACCATCGCGCCGACGCCCTATCATGGCAAGCAGTTCAGCGCGAAGGTTGACTTCCGGATCAACGAAAAGAATTCGATGTTCGTGCGCTACTCGCATGATGGCAACCATAACAGCGGCCCGTTCGGCATCGCGGTGCCTCCTTCCAACTTTGTCGCCAATCAGAACTGGTCGGATCAGAGTCTTCTGGGATTGACCACCGTGGTCAGTCCGCGGGTGGTGAACGATCTGCGATTCTCCTACTGGTATTGGCAGAATCGAAACACTCCTGCCCCCTGCAACGGATGCCTCGGCGCGGGCGGACCAGAAGTTTTCGTGGTCGGTTCCAACAACTTCATCCTGGGAAACAATTTCAACTCGCCGCAAGGGCGGGATCTCAGGCGCTATCCCTTATCGGACAATGTGAACTGGCAGATTGGCAGCCACCGCGTGAAACTGGGCGGCGAATGGGAATTCAATCGCGGCACTGGTTACTGGGGATTCTTCGATCCGGCGAGAGTATATCTGCTTCCGCCGGAACTGCTGGGTGGCGGGGCGGCGTTCGGGATTCAAGGCGGGAAGGTGACCTCTAACGCCGATCTGTTGAAGCTGCCGGTAGCGGCTTTTATTCTCGGCATCGGCGATCGGGCCCAGCCGTCCTACAAGCTCGAAAATGCGCGGCCCAACCACCGGCTGCATTTCTATGCGCAGGACACCTGGAAGCTAACTCCGAGCTTTACTTTAAATTACGGCGTGGGTTGGGAATTCGAATCGAACGTTCTGAACTACGACCTTCCGAAGCCCGCGTTCTTGACTCCTCTTTATGGAAGCGATCTGAGCGCCCCGAAGAAGCAGTACAAGAACTTTGAACCCGCGTTGGGCTTCGCTTGGTCCCCGGTGAAGAATGGCAAGACGGTTATTCGCGGGGGAGCCGGGATTTTCTACGACACGCAGGAAGGCTGGTGGCGTCTTGGAGAGCGCGCGGTGATCGGAGGATCTGGACGGCAATTCATCGGCAACGCGGCGGTTGCAAATCCAGGCCCTGCATTTCCCGGCATAGCGGTGGGTCAATCGTTTGCCAACTTCGCGCCCTATTATCAGTACACGTACGGGGCTTTCGTTCAGCAACTGCCCGCGCTTCGAGCAGCGGAAACGGCGATATTCCCCGGCACGGGAACTACTCCGCAAATCAATATCTCGAAACAAGCGAACGCCTTGGGAGCGCTGTACCCGCGCAATTTTCCGACTGCGCAAGCTCAGCACTTCAATATCGGCGTTCAGCATGAATTGTTCAGCGGTCTGGTGGTGCAAGCTGATTTTGTATACCGGCACACGATACACACCACGCCGGGCGGTTTCTTTGGCGCGAGCGTGGACTACAACCGCTATTACTCGACCACCGGTCCGGTGATTCCCGCTTGTCACGGCCTCGACCAGATTAACAGCCCCACGGCTCAATGCTCGAACGGTCCCATCGATTTCTGGTGGCCGGGCGCAACGGCGAGTTACAAGGCTCTTCTGCTCAAAGTGGATAAGCGCTTCTCCCGCCGCTATCAGCTAACCGGATCCTACGCTTACCAGAACAGCAAGAGCATCGGCGACGTTACTCAAAATCTGAACAATTACTTCTCCACTTACGGTCCGGACCTGCCGAAGCACGTGTTGAATATTTCGGGCATTGTGGAACTGCCTTGGGGATTCCAGTTCTCCCTGATCTCCGCGTTCGTTAGTCCCCCGCCCGTGAGCCCGGAGATCACAGGCGTTGATATCACGGGCACCAATACGCAATCGGGCGCATACAGCCCCATCCCCGGCGTTCAGTACAACAGCTTCCTAAGCCACGGCGATCTGCAAGGTTTGGTAGCTCAGTACAACAGCAAGTATGCGGGGCAACTTACGCCAGCCGCCGTTGCCGGCATCTCGGCGGGGCAGAAATATCCAACGATTACCCTGCCCGCGCATTACAATCTGGGCCATGACTTTACCTCGCAAGATATCCGCTTGACCAAGACCTTCAAGCTCAGGGAGCACTACGAGCTGCGCATCATCGCCGAGGCTTTCAATGTTCTAAACTTTGGCAATCTAACGGGCGATAATTTCAATCTGGCGAGCCCAGCGTCGTTCGGTTTACCGACGCAGCGGGTAGGCCAGACGTTTGGTTCGGGTGGTCCACGAGCATTCCAGTTCGGCGGCCGCTTCG
>JANXQZ010000073.1 GCA_025353235.1 Bryobacterales bacterium | reverse complement strand
TGAGCATGGCTTGGGCAAGCGCAAGGCTGCGTTTCTCGCAATTCAGTACAAGCCAGCCGAAATCGAGGCGATGAAGGACGTAAAGCGCAGGCTCGACCCCAACTGGTTGCTGGGGCAAGGCAACCTTTTTCCAGATGGCAGCCAGATGGCAGCTAACCTGATCTAAGTGGTTCAACTCCGCATGTGGGGCAGGCAATCGTGCCCAATGTCACTTAATTTTCTCTCCCTTCCTGTAAGGAAAGCCGGGTTGCCTGCGCCAGAGCATTCGCAAGTATGAACGAGGCTTGCTTCGTTTGGGCAGCGTGCATTGGGCGGCAAGAGCCAAGACTCGCGCAAATTCGGCATCGAATTGTTTTGGAGTCGCCGCTGACATTAGCTTTCCCCAAGCGCAATCGACCACGTTGAGCACCATCGAAAAACTGAGTTGGCGTGGATCAAGCCGGCCCCTCCGGGCTGCCAAAGCCATCACGGCCCGCACCAGGTTGTAAGCCGCAGCGGCCATGAGCAGCTCCTTTTCCAGCATGTCTGGACTCTTAGCCGTCATGTGATGCAGCCGCACGGTCCGCTTCAGCGAGCGCAGATCGGTTTCGATATTCCAGTGGCGGGCGTATAGTTCAACGGCTTTCTCCGCCTCCCAGTCCAGCGTCGTAAACAGGTAGATCCACGACTTGGACTTGCCTCGTCCCACCCTGGCTGCGATCAGCCGCCCAGTGATCGTCGTTGCCGCCGGGACACAATGGTTTTTCCCTCCATCCCAACGGCTCGCCTTCCATTCCACCGCCCGCTCTCCCGGTTGAGAGATAGGTCCGCCCCCTACCTTCCGCGCCCGAGCCTCGGTGAGTCGCAGCACTACGCCCAATCCACGCTTGTGCGCTTCGTGCGCCACCCACAGCACGCCGAAATTGCGGTCGCCCAGAATGACTGCGGGGCTCGACAGGCAGTTCACCGCCCTCCCCGCCAACTCCTGTTCGCTGACCGCTTGGTCTCCATACATCGGCCCCCATTGGGGCTCCTCCGCCAACCCGGTTGCCAGCTCATGCAAGACCACGATCCGCAGCACCGGCCAATGGCTGGCTCCATGCTGGTTTTGTCCCGGCGGGAAGCTCTGCAGCAGATCCCGATTCGCTTCCAGCTCCAGCGCACTGCCGTCGATCAGATACGTGCGGGGAGCCTCAGGCCCGCGCTCCTCCGGGCGCACCAAGCCGCGCAATTTTTCGGCGATCTCGCGGTTCACTTGCCTGCATAATAACGCGGGCAGCTTTTGACGCGCTTGGCAGTAGCCGCCGGTGCGGGCGGAAATGCGGTTTTCCCGGACCCGTCGGCAGTTGGGCAATAATGGATCGGCCGCGCCTTGTTGCAGCAGCTGCACCGTGGCGGCCAAGGTTTTCACCGCATGCAAACGCTGCAGGATCATGAGCCAGAGCACTACCTGGGCGCCGAAGATCCCACGACGGGGCTTTGCAGCCGAGCTGGGTTTGAAGGTATTCCAGCACACCTGTCGAGAGGGTTTGCCGGTATAGGTGAAGAATGTTGGGAAGACCGGGGGAGGCCATATATAAAACATAATAAAACATAGCTGTTTTGGAATGTTGCTAACATGGGGTTCGGAATTGCCGTGAATCGCGTGACTGTGGAATCAACAACGCTGGCCTCCGCGGCGTACCTTTCTGATTATCGGTGCTTGAACTGGAGGTCCGCCACGGCGCGATTTATCGTTTTTTCGATGTTCCAGCAGACTGCTTTCACAGTCTCTTGGCGTCTCATTCCAAAGGAGTCTACTTCAATCGCAACATTCGCGATTGCTTTCGTTATGAACGACTTACACCTCCAACCGTTGAGCTCGCTGCCAAAACTAAGTGACATTGGGCAAGATTGCCTGCAACCGGTTTTCAGCCGGTCCCGAGCCGCCTCGAAAGGCGGCTGCAGCCAGGATTGGCTGCCCCACAAAAATGGGACAGTTATTTCCTGATGGATCCAAAGTTGCGCAATCAGTGTGTAATGATACCTATCAAGCGGAGAAAACCATGGAATACATCGCATACTTGCACAAGGATCGCCGGTCGGATTTCGGAGTCAGCTTTCTAGATTTTCCGGGGTGTGCAACGGCCGGCAAGACGCTCGACGAAGCGCGTCGCCTGGCTGCCGAAGCCTTAGCGCTGCATATCCGCGGCATGATCGAAGATGGGGATCGCATCCCATCGCCCTCTTCTCTGGACGCCCTGGCGGATGACCCGGCGATGAATGGTGCCGTGGCTTTCTTGGTGACCGCCGAGCCGCCGCGACACAAGACGGTATCAACATCGCAGCTCTAGAAAGCCGCTCAGCCTACCTCATCCAGTCCGGCCTCGGGCAGCTTGAAAAAAAGCCGCGCCGGCGAGCGTAACCTTCTATT
Organism: Bryobacterales bacterium; assembly: GCA_025353235.1. Classification (GTDB taxonomy): domain Bacteria; phylum Acidobacteriota; class Terriglobia; order Bryobacterales; family Bryobacteraceae; genus JANXQZ01. The sequence continues at coordinate 1,609 of JANXQZ010000073.1, read as the reverse complement.
TCTCCGCCCGGAACGTCGTCCACGGGCGCGAAGGCAAGTCCTTCAAAATATCTTTCTGCCAAGCGAATTGCGGATGCTTTTTCAAATGGTCCGCCGCCTTAAAATCAATCCCGCACGAATGTCCCATAGCGGCCGTGAACGCCATCTGAGAAATCATGGTTGAGTCGGCTGCCTTGTTCTGCACCGCACCCGCGATTCCGAATTCCGGTTCCCATGGCTTCGCTCCCCTCGACGACAAATCAATGTGGCCGCACAGAGTGCGCTCGTTCGGATCGGTCTTCTTGGCGAACGTATCGTAGTGGTCGCCGAGGAATCGCTGAGCCGCCGCCACATCAATGGCGCCCTTATTTTCAGCCATCAACTGATCCCAGCGAATATGCCGCGCGTTGGCCGTTAGCCCCATGTCCTTTACCGCAAAGTCGGTTTCTTCAGCGATCAGCTTCGGGTTGTCGGGGAAGTTCGAACCCACGAAGTAGCCGTCCTTCTTGGTCTGCAGCGTTACGTTCTTGAGCCCCAATTCCAGACTGCCGATCTCATTCGTTTTCGAATCCGCCAAAAGCCAATTATTCGCGTAGCCGCCATTATTGCCTTCCTTCATGATGTCTGCGAATTCGGCAATGGACCCCGCGTACTGCATCGCTTTGCGGGCGCGAACGAACTCAGGAATCCCCTTGGGATCGAAGCTCGAAAAATAGCCGATCGTGGTTTCCGTGATCGCGAGGCCAGCATCGTTCACGCCAAAATCATCGCCGCTGTGAATCAGCCCGGGCATCCCGTCCATCATAAATTTGTGGCCCTTCGCAGGCACCACATCGAACACGATATTCCAGCGCGAACCTTCCTTGTATTCCGTCCAGTTGTTATGCGCGATCACAACCTTGCCGTCCTTTGTATAGCTGCCCGTAGCCACGAAAGCGCTGCAATGTTCCGGAGTGGGCCGTTTGGAGGTTAAGATTTTATGTTCCTTGTCGTACCAGGTAGTGTAGTAGGGCGAGAGTTCCAGCCAGGCGTTCAGAGCCACCACATCCCACAGATCCATCTTGACGCCCTTCGCTTTCACGCCGTCCGTGATGCCCTGCAGTTCCTCGCGATACTCCGCTTCCACTCGCGGCCACAAAACGTTCTGCGCGGCATCGCGGAAGAACGCCCAATTCTTCTTGGAATCATGCATGAGTCCGCGCGAGATCACCTTGAACGTATCTTGGATCTCCGGGGCGAGAAGGTATCCATGCTGATAACCGATCTCGGCTGGAGTTCCTTCCAGACGCACATGAATCCATCCGTTTTGATCGGGCTGACGGAATGCCTTCTTGAGCCGCGCGTCGGTTTGGGGCTCGCGGGCAGCGGGGGCGGCCGAGAGCGTCAAAGCCAGGATGACCGATAATCCAGCGAGTTTCAGCATGTTTTTCGAGGATAACAGACTTAGCAATTAAACTAAAGTTGCATGCGTCGCGAGCCGGAACACTTTGGCGAAAGTGAATTGGATCTTATCTACATCGCCCGGAAGCTGAAGGATGCGATCCGTCTGGAGTCCCTGTTAACGGAGATGGGCGTCGACTACGCGGTGGAGACGGACAACTACCAGGGCGGCGTGGTCTTTCGCACCGAG
>JANXQZ010000021.1 GCA_025353235.1 Bryobacterales bacterium | reverse complement strand
GCCAGTCCAGCAGCGGGGTCGCTTAAGCGGCATCAGCAGGAGCAGGCGGAGTTGATCGGGAATGTGTTCGCGGGGGGAGTGGATGCGGAGTTGCAGGGGATGCACCTGGTAACGCGCTAATCCTGTCATGGAGTTTTAACGCGTCGCTGACCCAGCACGGCTTGCTGCCAAGTGTGGGGCAGATTGTTAATCTGCAGCCGATTGTTAATCGGCTCTACCTTGCCATCTGGTCAGGGCAGATTAACAATCTGCCCCACTGCTATTCGCGCCGCCTAGAAAGGCGGCTACAGCCCTAGCCTGCTCAAGCCAAAATTGGCTGCTCACCGCATTGTCGTTGCGGGAGGCCCAGCACCTATTCCTGCTTAGCCGGCAATTCAGTTTCGACCTTTGCCGGCTTCTTCAGCCATTCACCCACCCAGTCCAGGAAAGTATCGTACCAAAGCAGCGTATTTTGCGGCTTCATAATCCAGTGCCCTTCATCCGGATAAACCAGCAGTTTGGAAGGCACCTTTTGCAATTGGAGTGAAGTGTAGAGCTGCAGTCCCTGCGTATACGGTACACGATAATCCAACTCGCCGTGAATCACGAGAGTAGGAGTCTTAAAATCCTTCACATAGTAACTCGGGGACCACTTCGCATAAAGATCCGGATTGTCCCACGGCATGCCCTTAAACTCCCACAGAGGGAACCACAACTCCTCCGTCGCTCCCGCCATGCTGCGCATATCGAACACGCCTGCATGGGAGATCAGCGCCTTAAACCGGTTCGTATGCCCCAGCATCCAATCCACCATGTAGCCTCCATAAGATCCACCGGCGGCAGCCATTCGATCTACATCAATATAGGGGAGAGTGATCACTTTATCGGTGACGGCCATGATGTCGTCGAAAGGTTTGCCGCCCCAGTCTTGATTGATGTCGTCGGTAAACTTCTGCCCGTAGCCGGTAGATCCGCGCGGGTTCGGCATCACGACCACATAGCCCGCCGAGGCCAGCACCTGCGGATTCCACCGATAGCTCCAGGTCTCGCCCCACGCGCCCTGCGGACCGCCGTGAATGAGTAGAATCACGGGGTACTTGCGGCCAGCCTGAAAGTCGGGCGGCTTCACCACGAAACTATGGATCCGTACCTTATCGGTCGATTCAACCCAAAGCTCTTCCAGTTTGTTCAGCGAGTAGTTTGCCAGCAGATCGTCATTCAAGCGGGTAAGCGGCACGGGGGCGCCTCCGGTCGAAGTCGTCCGGTAAACTTCAGCAGGACTCGATCCGCTCTGCTGAGAATAAATCATCGTCTTGCCGTCGGCCGTGAGTTGCACGTCGTCAATTGCGGACGATCCGCCGGAGAGCAGCCTCGACGCGCCGCCTCGGGAAGGAATGATGTACAGCACGTGGCGGCCGCGATCCTCCACCGTGAAAAAAAGGCGGGTGGAATCGGGCGACCATGTGAAACTCTGCACGGAGCGATCCATGCTTTCCGTCACTGGGTTCGCTTTTTCAGCCTCTAGATCGAACGTCATTAATTTCCAACGATCGCTCTCGTATCCCGCCCGGACTTGGCTCCGGTAAGCGATAAATTTGCCACTCGGGGAGTACTGCGGACCGCTGTCTCCTCCGGCATTGGTGGTAATCTTCTTTGGCTCGCCCCCGAGAATGGACACCGTGAACAGATCCGTATTGGTGCTGGTGGCGAGCACGGGATCGGCGTTCATGGTGTAGCAGACTTCGGTCGAGTCCGGCGAGATATCGTAATCGTCGGGTCCGCCGAGGGAAAAGGGAGGCACGTCGCTGTTGCCTGGCGTAAGGTCTTTCGCCGGTCCGCCGTCGATTCCCACGGTCATCAAATGCGACCGGCGCTTGCTTCGCCAGTCCGTCCAATGCCGGAACATGAGGGTTGTGTAGGAGCGGGCTTTTACCTTGCTCTTATTTTCTTCTTCCAGACGCTGGCTGTTGCAATCGTCGTCCGGGCAATCCGGAAACACATCGCTCGTAAAAACGAGCTTCTTTCCATCGCCCGAGACCACGACGCCACCCGCTTCCGTGGAGATGCT
>JANXQZ010001232.1 GCA_025353235.1 Bryobacterales bacterium | reverse complement strand
CCCGTGGCCGTGACGGGCACGCTCCAGCTCGCTTTCCAGCCTTCGCCGGATCTGAAGGCCAATACCACCACCCGCGATCCGGCATTGAGCCTTCAGTCCAGCGGCACTTTCACTACGGATCCCAAGACCGGCACGGCCTCGATTGCTTTGAACCCAGGGACCGCTGCGGGCACAATTACGGTTACGCTAGCCAATCTGACAACAGCAGGAGTGGACGTAACTCCGGCCGGTAACGGAGGTCCGCTTGCGACCGCCATCATCGTTTCCGGGCCGCCGGTGTTCACCTGCACGCAGAGCCGTTCCGGGCAGGCGCTCAGTCTCTTGATCACAGGCTTCTCTTCTACGCGCGAAGTGACGCGCGCCAGCTTCCTGTTCACGCCGGCCAGCGGTAAGGAACTCTCCACTTCTCGAATTAACAGGGATGATGCAGGGACGGCGCTTTTCGGTCCTTATTACAGCACGCAGTTCACGAGCTTCAACTACAACCAGAATTTTACGGTAAACGGCCACCTAGAAGATATCGGGACCGTCTCGGTTACGCTCGAAAACGGGAAGGGAGCATCGCCACCCGTTGTCTGCCAATGATAAACTTTAATCGTCCTTCTGCATGTCGATGGGCGATAGATCTTCGCCGGGCTGCGGTAGTCCCCTGGGCTTGGGCAGGCCGGTAAAAAAGACGGCAATCTCAAGCTCCCGGCGTCGCTTCAGCCCTGGCCAAGGCTTGCCACCGGCAAGCACCCAGCGTCGAAACTGCCACGGGATGCGATCCATTTCGCTCGCATTCACGAGCTTCAGTAGCTTGGACGTACGAAAGTTTTGGCTTCCTACATTGAAAGTAAAATCGGTTAATGCGGCGAACTGTCCATCTGTTAACGAGACGGTGACAGATTTCATCACAGCGTACTGAGATGTTGCCATATCTCGAATGAGCAAGTCTGAACCTTGCGGTTCCGTGAGACCTCTGGCAAACATCGGCCGCTCGGTTCCGTCGCAAGGCGCTCTCTTCACCAGATGGCCGTAGCCGATCGTGCAATACTTTGCTGAATCGTTGTATAGAGTCGGAACCCACCCTTCGAATTGTTTGGTCAGTTTGATTCCATCGGGATGAATGCGGCGCAGCTTCACGCCTTGAGGCAATAGGTCTCGGTCTCCTCCAGATAGCAATTCGCCGGACGCTAGTCGGTCTATCGTGGGAAAGTTGATACCTTGGGCCCAGAGAATCCAACCACACGTCACGATCGGAAGCATAGTTAGGCGCATGGTGAGAACCCTGTGTCGTGAAAACAATTTGCATTCATGATGGATCGGATTGTTCGCATTGTACCCTTAACGGGTACCTTCCAATCACAGTTTCGCCAATTGTCCTGGAAAAATCAAACAGCGGACGCGGCGGGAAACGGAACCGTAGTGTTGCGGGTACCTCAAGAGAGTCCGCTTGGCCACTGAGACCGAATGTATTGCCATAACAGACGCCACGCAACGAGGGCACTCTGTAAAAACCGTGCCGCGCTGGGTCTTCATCGCGAGCGTGGGATCCGTTCCGACCGCGACCTTAAGAATATCGTCGATTTACGGTGGCGTGTGGCACGCAGTGCAACCCTGCTGTTTAAAAAAGACGCCGTCCGCGCAGCGCCTTCGCATTAGTTTTGTTTGGATTTACAGGCGGCTTGAGCGAGTAGAGATACAACACCAAGGCCTAGAGTTGCTCATCGCTGTACGCGTCCCTTACTCGGCGGCGGGCGCCTGGCGGTGGGTTGGCTGAAAGTCTCCGAAGTGCAAAGTAAGGTCATGGCCATAGTTTACGATGACATTCACATCAGATCCCCGACGGAGCGGTGTCGTACAAATCCGGTCGAGCCTAAAAAGGGGCCGTGAAAGGCGAACACATCAACGTGGGCGTTGCCTTTCGCATGTATGAGGCTGGTATGTATAAGGCTATGAGGTCCAGCGTTTGGCCTCCGCCAATTCCGGTAGGTCAGGATCGGCATGCTTCCAAACATTTAAGAACTGCCGAAACGTTCTTCAGGGAGCGATATGCTCCTCAACGGCATCCAGGCATGAATGTGCATGCGACCGGATCAACCGCATGTTCTGCGAATTGACAGCCCAGGCACGTTTCGCGTCGTTGTTCTGGGGCGTTTTCGATGCCGAAGGCGGCACGTTGCGCTACGTCAATGCCGGGCACGCACCTCCGATTCTGATCCGGCACGGTCTGAACCGGATCGACCCGTTGGATCAAGGCGGTCCCGTACTCGGATTGCTTCCTTCGGCGCATTATTCGGCAGGAGTTGTCAAGATCGACTGTCGCGATACGCTGATCCTCTATTCCGACGGTATCAACGAGGCGGCGAACGAGAGCGAAGAAGAATTCGGAGAAGATCGCTTGCGGGAACTGATTTCGCACGGAGATGGTGCCAGTCCAGAAGGATTATGTGAGCGCATCATGAGCCAAGTCACAGCGTTTGCGAGCGCGGGGCCGCCCGCGGACGATCGTACCTTGATGGTGGTCCGGTTTCAGCGCTCCGGGACCGCTCAGTCACACCGGGAACATCGCTTCTCCGTAGAAGCGGTCGCCTGAAGGCGAGGGCCTGAGATGAGAGGCCACCTGCCTACCACATCGGCTTCCTGCGCAGATACTCACTTTCCATCGCGCCTCTGCTTTGTTCCGCAGGAGTTTCGTTTCCCGCCTGGTCTCACTTCCATGTCTCAGGCGGCCATTCTGCTCGAACTTCCGAAGCAAAGTTGCAAGTTCCAGTTGAGCGTCTACAAGCTGCGTCTACAGGCTGCCCTGCATATGCAACTCACGAAGCAGAGCATCGAGCGGGGCGGCGCGCAAATCACAGACTACGTGGTTCGCAATTTTCCGCTTCTCTCCCGAACGGGCAACGCCTTCGAAGCAATTCCATCGACTCCCCCGTTCAAGCATCGAAGGAGCCGCGTACGTGATCGCACACCTTCGTCGCACACCACCTCCCGGGACCCGCGCTGAGTTGTTTGATTTATACTGCCGCGTTGTGGTTGATCGCCTGCCGTCACAGGTTTTTCTAGTTTCGGTCCGCACGGACTGGCGAACCAGCACCGTTGCCAATGAGCCGAGTAGGTTGCAGTGCTCCATCGCGGAGGGCACCGATCACCTCCTTTATGCTTGTGCTGCTCCTTACCCGCGCCGTTGCTCGTACGAAATTCAAAATGGGCCGCTTACTCCGACATACGCTGGTGAGTCCTGCAGATCGGCAAGACAGTCACTTCGTTCACGGTTGGGCACTCCGTCCAACGGTGCATGCTTTGCGACCTGTATTCCCTGGCCGCGAGGCCGTTACCGCCGAATGCTTCTGTCGGCATGGCTTTCGCTGCTACGCTGGACGAACTTGGTCTCGGCCGTTAGGATGATGTTGCAAGCATTGTCGGCTTCAATCTCGGAATAGAGCGATGCAACTCACCGTCGTAGCCGACGCCGCCGCGGTCGGATGGATGGCGCAGCTCCTCTGGGAGCTAGCAAATCGAGCGGACGCTTTCGTGAGCGCGCTGGCGCATCAGGCCGCCTGGACCGCTGCCGGTCTGACTTTACTTCGCATCATTGCCGCGAGTGTACCGGCTCTAAGGAAACAGGCAGTCGCTGAGCATAACAATTCTTAACTTTACAGGGTGTCACCCTGGGCGTACAAATGATTAGGTGAAGTGCATGTTCCCTGCGTCACCGGAAGAGATAACTTTTCGATGAAACTAAGCCACAGCGTCCGTATATTCGTTCTTACTTTGTTTTCGCTGGGTGCAGCCCTGGCACAAACCGCAACCTCTCAAATCGTAAAGGCCACGAACTCTTTTCTGGCAACTCTGGATGACAAACAGCTCCAAAGCGTGACCTTTGCTTTCGACGATGAAGAACAGCGTAAGCGCTGGTCAAATTTCCCGACGGGGTTCGTTCCACGCACGGGCATAAGCCTCAAAGCGATGGCTCCCCCTCAGCGCGCGGCGGCGATGAAGCTGATGTCCTTAGTCCTAAGCGGGCGCGGAATGGAAAAGGTCCAACAGATCATGGATGCCGACGAGGTGCTCAAGACGAGCGAGGGGAGTGGAGGTCGACGGGGAGGCGGTGGACCACCTCCGGGAAGGGGGCCGGGGGGACCTCCCGGGGGAAACGGAGACGGTCGCGGGGGCGGACGCCAGGGCAACGGGCCTCCCATGGGACGAGGCGGCGACGGTCAAATGTTTGGTGGGGATCTTTACTTCATCTCCATTCTGGGGGCGCCGTCGCAGAAAACTCCATGGATGTTGCAGTTTGGAGGACACCACCTGGCTCTCAACGTTACGATTATCGGCGAGCGCGGCATTCTGACACCGACACTTACCGGTGCACAACCGGCGCTCTATACGCTGAACGGGAAAACGGTGCGACCACTCGGTCAGGAGAGCGACAAGGCACTGGCGTTGTTCAATGTCCTCGACGAGACGCAGCGCAAACAAGTCATTCTGAGCTTCCGGGTGGCGGATCTTGTACTGGGACCGGGACAGGACGGCAAAACGATTCAACCCGAGGGCCTCAAGGCCTCCAGCATGAACGAGAACCAACGGGCTATGCTCATGAACCTTGTTGCCGAGTGGGCGGGTATTGTCCACGAAAGTGCGGCTAAGGCGCGTATGGCCGAATTGAACGCGGATATGAACGACACGTGGTTTGCATGGAGTGGCCCGACGACGGCCGCTCCGGGAAGCAATATTACCGCTTACTACCGGATTCAGGGGCCGCATCTTGTGATCGAGTATGCCCCTCAGCAGATGGGCGGCGATCCCGCTATGCATGTGCATACGATGTACCGCGATCCAACGAACGACTATGGCCGAAAGCTCGCTGTGAAATGAAACCTACGCTCTCGGCTGCTGTGCTCTTTCTGTTAATTGGGAAGCCGGCATTTCCGCACAGACTCGACGAGTACCTTCAAAACACCATCATTTCGGTGGGTAGGAATCGCGTTGATGCGCAGCTGACTTTGACTCCCGGTGTCGCCGTATTTCCCGCACTATTCACAGGGATGGACAGTGACGAAGACGGAATCATCGATAAGAGCGAGCAGCGCGCCTATGCTGCTCGAGTTCTCCGGGATCTATCGTTCAAAATTGATGGCCAACTCTTAACACCTCAGTTGGTGTCGGTGCACTTTCCGACTCTTGAAGAAATGCGAAACGGGCGTGGTGAGATTCAGATCGAGTTCGCAACCGATCTGCCCCCGGGAGGCGGTCGCCGCAAGCTCACGTATGAAAATTATCACCAAATTGGGATCGCGGCTTACCAGGTGAATTGTCTGGTTTCGCGCGACCCTAATATTCGAATACTTGCGCAGAACCGAAATTATTCCCAATCGCGATACGAACTAGAGTTCGAGCAGGGAGGAATACCATTCAGCAGCCCAAGTCTCGCGTGGCTGGTAGCCTTCGATCTTCCGGTGGGAACGACTGCATTTCTTCTCGTCGGGTGGCTGGCGGTGCTGTTTAGCCATCGGCTCCGGCTCGCCAGGACGCTGGGCAGTACGCGTTCGCCCTCGCACCGTGACGGATCGGCTATCAGGCCACAGCCCCGGTTCGTGACGAGAGCAGGTCATTGTCAGTTCCGATACCCACATGGTCGATCCCGATCACGTCCACCATTGCCTTGATGCTCTGAACGAACTCTGCCGGCGAGTTGGTCAGTTTGGTCCAAACGCCCACCACGCCGGAGGCATCGGCAACTACCTTCGCGTGCTCCTTGCTGATTAACCGCGGCTTCATCATCTCTGCCATCCTAAGATTGCTGCCCGTCCAGCTATCCAGATTTGTGCGGGAAACAATCAGGGGCTGAGTAGTCACCTTCAACGCAGCCATCACCGTCTCGTGACTGGCGTGCGCCATGTCCACCACGACCCCCAGCCGGTTGCACTCCTTCACCACCTCGGCGCCGAAGGCCGTTAGACCGCCTAGGTGTGCGCGCCCGATATTCGTGTCGCCAAGGGGAGACACCATGTCATCTCGATCATGCAGCAGCTGCAGATGCCGAAGCCCGCGCTCGTAGACTTCTTCCAGACGATCGAGTTGCCCCTCGATAAAGTGTGCCCCTTCCACCGTCTGCACGATCATTGGTTGCCCAGTGCGCCGCGCCGCCCCTAGATCCTTCAGCGTCAGAGCGCGGCGCATAGAATCCTTCTTCAGTTCCGCATCGATCGCCGTAAGCCAGTGCATATAGTTCTCGCGCGCATCGCCCGGCTTGATATTCGGCGCAAAGTCCAGCACAAAGCTGGCACAAACGGCTGTTAGTCCGGACCTCTTCAACTCCTCCGAGATCAGAAGCTGTGGTTCCTGCTGCTCTTGCTGCCGCTGTGGCGAAGCAGCCTGCAGCAATGCCCTGAGCGCTTCGGGTCAATACGGTACCGGCTGCCGCGCCCATGTGACCCCAGAACGATCACTGCTGCGCTTGCCAGCATGTTGGTTTGCCCGCCTCACCGCAGGTTCTGTTTTTCACGACTGCATCATGAAGTGTAGCCTGTGTGGCCGGTGGCAGATTCTTGAAAGTGTTCCTGAGTTCGTAAGGGTCGTAACCTGAAGTTCCTCGCGCCAGGTCGTAGTAGGCCTGCTCGCTCACGCCATCCTTGCCACTAGTAACTGTCCCTCCCGTGGCAGTGCTTGTAGTGTCGGGGAAGGCCGAATTATGGATGGTGAATTGGGTTGCAGAGGCCGCTGTCACAACTTGATTGTTCAGATTGTCGAAGTTCGAGAGACTGACACCTGAGATCGAAACCGGCTGGCCCACGACGATAAAGTTATTGTTCGCTACAAACGTCGCATCTCCGCCGGTGCAGGACACTGATGTGATCCTCGCCACATTCGAGTATTCGACGTACAGATACTTCTCGCTTCGAAGCGCCTCGTAGCTCGGCGGTCTGACATCGCCCGAAGTCTTCTCATGCTTTTCGTTGTCAGGGTCGGAGGGATCGTCGGGGGGACCATGGTGCTCGACTAGCGCCATCGTCCGCCAGAGTGGGGGCGTCTGTCCGCGTAACAGCGGCACCAGGCTATGGCCGTCCGGTTGTGTGGGCGGAGTGTTTCCGCCCAACTCCGTGAAACTAGGGCTTAGATCGACGGTCTGGCTGATTTGAGTCAAGGTTTGGTGGACCACCCCCGGGCCTGTGACAATTAGAGGCACTTTGATGTCGGTGTCGAAAGGCGACATTTTCCCGGGTAGAAATGAATACTCGCCCATGTGGTAGCCATTGTCCGCGCTAAAGAAAATATAGGTGTTCTTGTCTTTACCGAGAGCCTTTAGGGTAGTCTTGATATCGTTGATCATTTTGTCGATCGCCAACAGGCATTGAGCACGCAACCGGAATTCATCATCGATTGCATCCTTTTCCTGCTGTTCCATCGCCGGGACATCCTTCATCCAATCCGGGGCATTGGCATCTGGGCGAGCATCATACGCTGGCGTGCGAGGCGCTACCAGACCTGGAAAGGCGGTTTCATCTCGGTACGGTGGCCTGTAGGGCGCGTGTGGCGCAAACGTCGCAATCTCGATGAAGAATGGTTCTGCGGTGGTTTTAATGAAATCGAGCCCTAGATTCGATAATACATCGGTCATGTAATCAAGCGGATTAATGCCGTGGTGCACAACTTGGGTCCCGTTATGGTTGAGGTCGTAGATAAATCCCGGATAACCATTGCCGGCCACGTCCCATTCATCCCATCCCCACTGTTTGTTCATTAGCTGCGACGCATTGTAAGTCTCGTTCGTCCAGGGAAGGTAGCCATTGAGGTATTTGCCTAGCATGGCTGTTTTGTATCCGGCATCGTGGAGCGCCACCGCAAACGTGTGAAATTCGTTCTTATTTTTGTTGAACGCTCCAAATCCGCCATCAATCAGACCTTTCTCGGGCGCCCAGCTGTTCGTAAATACGCCGGTATTGTGGGGAAACTTGCCAGTGAAGATTGAGGACCGTGAGGGGCAACAAAGAGACTCGCTGACAAAGAAATTCTCGAACGTCGCGCCTTCGCTTACCAGGCTCTTCAACCCGAGAGGATAGGGGGATTGCGTCATGTATGGCAGGAGGTTCATGGCGAAATCGTCTACGAGAATGAAGACGATGTTGGGCTTGGCTGTCGGCGCGGCAAGCTGAGTCGACGCCTCGGCGCGCACTTGCGGAGCCACCGCCCCCGCAAAGCTGAGTATTAGAATCGCCATATTAAGACGTGCGTAGCCACGTCGGAACATTGCCGGACAGCACCGCACTGGCGTGCCCATTTCTTGACGACGAACTCGATATGCGTTCATTTCATTCCTCCATCTTCTCAATCGCATGTCACCACATGGACCGCCCGTCGATATGGGCGCACTCTACTTTCATTGCTTATAGATCTCGCGCCAGCCACCAAGAGGCAGTAGCGCTCCGACCAACGCGCCCACGATCGCCCCAACTGGTGTGAAGATTTCTTTGCTGACGTTGGGACCGAAAAAGCAACCACTCTTGGCCGCACAGTTGTGATCGGCCGCGACTCCGATTCCTAGCCCCGCCCCGGCGCCCACACCCAAGCCAATCAGCGCGTGCCGCCCCCGATGGCTTTCTTTCTTCACGGAAATGCGCGTCACCTGTTGGCGGGCGAACGTCTCCTGGCCCGCGCTGGAGTCCAGCATAATGGAGTCGCCGGTAACGCTGTGCAGCGTCCCTTGAATGTTGCCAGTGCTCGGGCCCGCGACCCGGATTTGCGTTCCGGACGGTATCGCCGCGACGGCGTTCCACGACTCCCCTTGAGCGGCCATCTGCATCGCAAAGAGCGCCACGTAGGCGATTCGATAACTGACTTGCATGTGAGGAATTCTACAGCGAAGGAGTTCCCCGCGTCCCCCTCAATACTGCTAGCTTCGGGAGCGGTTACCTGACCAGGCGCTGACGCAACGCTTTTGCCACAGCCTCGGACTTGGAGTGCACCTGCAACTTGCCGTAAATGTTCTGCATGTGGAAGTTGATGGTACTGAAACTGACGCCCAGCTCCGCTGCCGCGCTCTGGTAATTGTGACCTTCCACCAAGAGCTTCAACAGCCGCAGTTCATGCGGGGTGAGGTCGTACGTCACTCGTTCCGGTGGACGGATCTCCCGGAACAGGCCGAGGACGCGCCGGGCGATCTCGGGGGACATCGGAGCGCCCCCGTGGGTCACCTCCCGGAGGCTTTCCAGAAGCTTCGCGGGCGGAGTCTTCTTCAGCAGATACCCGCACGCGCCGGCGCACAAGGCCTGGAAGATGCGCTCGTCGTCTTCGTACACCGTCAGCATCAGCAGCGCCACGCTGGGGTACTTCTTCCGCAACAGAGGCAGGCCCTCGATACCCGACATGCCGGGCAGACCGATGTCGACCAAGGCCACATCCGGAACCTCTTTCCAGGTGTGCGCCAGCGCCTCTTCCATGGACCGGAACGTAAAGGCGCAGCGGTAGCCTTCGGTACCTTGAATCAGCGTGCCGAGACCCTCCCGGATACGGCGGTCATCCTCGACGATGGTCACCTTGATCGGGACGGGGGACGTGGACGGCGGGGGCGATCCGCTTTTCTCCAAGCTCTTAGCGTATCGGAAACACAGGCTCAGTTCCCCCTCAATGCTGCCAGGGTCGCTGCTGTTCGAGGTGCACGATCAGCTTCAGCGTGGCGCCGTGCCCCGGCTCAGATCGCAGCTCCAGGCTGGCGCCCAAGCCTGCCGCTCGTTTCCGCATGTTGATCAAACCGTGGCCATCATATCCGGCGGCCGGATCGAAACCTTTTCCGTCGTCGGTCAACTGCAATACCAAGCTGTCCTGCACGCGGTCGAATCCGACGGCAACGCGGGAGGCACCGGAGTGGCGGACAACATTGTGAATAGCTTCCTTGAAGATCAGGTAAACCTGGCGCCGCACGTTGGCCCCGATTCTCAGGTCGTGGTCGGCCACGAAAGACCGGAACTCGAGAGCCATCTGGCTCCCGAGAAGGTCGGTGGCAAGACGCCTCATACGGTATCCCAAGTTGCTGAGATGATCGTGCTCCGGGTTGATAGCCCACACGATATCACTCATGGAATCGATCAAGTCGCGCGAGATACCGGCGATCTCGAAAAGCGGCGTTCGGTCCGGTGGGCCCGGGCTATTCTTACTCCTTTGCGCTATCTCGCTGAGGATCGCAATGACCTTATTCTGCAATTTGCCCTCTACGTACATTGAGAGCACTTGGCCAGTGGTGGCACGCCTCGAAGTTCACCCGCGAAGTCCTGGACGGTTTACTGCGGGAATCGAGCGGATAAGATGTCCGCTAATGTCATCAGATGTCGCCTTTTGGCGTGTTGGAGAGGGAGCTAAAAGAGCCTTGCTTATGAGATAAGATCAATATAATCATTCATTTGAGATCCGAGATAGCTGGATGAATGAGGTGGACCCCCGACACAAACTAGCAGAGAGGGAGCTAAAAGAGCCTTGCTTATGAGATAAGGTCAAGATAAGCATTCATTGCACCAGCCGCCCTGCAGCCGAGCCCGTGTCGAGCGAATCGGCAACGGATACCAGCGCTACCCC
>JANXQZ010001209.1 GCA_025353235.1 Bryobacterales bacterium | reverse complement strand
GCAAGGGATGCGGGATGCGTTTCAGAACGCTAAGAACAAGCCGAAATTCAGCAAGCCGGTTCCGCTGGTCCTAAGCGGCGGCACGGCGCTGCCGAAAGGCTTCCGCGATCGCTTTGAAAAGATCCTGCTTGAGTCGGAGTTCCCCATCGCTCTGTCCGAAGTTCGCATGGCTAGCGACCCGCTGCATACCTCGGCAAAGGGTGCGCTGGTAGCCGCGATGACTGACATGTAAAGCGTCAGCACTCTACCACGTTAACCGCCAGGCCGGCCAGGGAAGTCTCCTTATACCGGCTCTGCATATCCAGGCCGGTCTGGTACATCGTCTTGATCACTTGATCCAGCGATACCTTGTGTTCACCGGACTCGCCCATCGCCATCCGGCAGGCGTTGATCGCCTTTACCGCCCCGATCGCATTGCGCTCGATGCAGGGGATCTGCACCAGCCCGCCGATGGGATCGCACGTCATGCCGAGATTGTGTTCCATGCCGATCTCGGCGGCGTGCTCCACTTCCTCGTTGCTGCCTTCCAGAGCTGCCGCCAGCCCGGCAGCCGCCATCGAACAAGCGACTCCAACCTCGCCCTGACATCCGACCTCCGCTCCGGAAATCGACGCATTCTCCTTATAGAGGACGGCTATCGCGGCAGCGGTCAAGAAGTAGCGGAATATTCCTTCATCTGAGTGGTCCGCAACATACTTGCAATAGTAATGCGCGACGGCCGGGATCACGCCCGCCGCGCCATTGGTGGGAGCTGTTACTACACGCCCTCCCGCTGCGTTCTCCTCATTCACGGCAATCGCGAAAACATTCACCCAGTCCATCGGGGCGAGCGGATCCAGCGATCCTTTTTCTTGCAGCTTTCGATGCCAGCGCGGGGCGCGCCTGCGCACGTTCAGACCGCCGGGAAGAATGCCTTCCGTCACCAGGCCGCGCTGAACGCAGGCCTGCATCACGTCCCAAATCTTGGCGATATAGGCGCGAATCTCGGTCTCAGGCCGCCACGCCATTTCGTCCTGGAGCATGATGGCCCAGATTGGCAAACCCTTCTCCCGCCCAATCCGCAGCAGATCGTCTCCGCTCGAGAAGGGGTGCGGGACTGGAGGGCGCGATGCTCCGCTCTGCTCGCGATCGCCAGCGCGCTGGATAAATCCGCCGCCGATGGAATGATAAATTTGCTCGCGCAGCTTCGATCCGGCGTTGTCGAACGCCGTGAACCGCATGGTGTTGGGATGGCCCGGCAGTGTCAAGGTGTCGTGGAACCTTAGATCGCGGGACTCCTCGAAGGCAACTGCATGCCGCCCAAGCAAGGAGAGCTGCCCTTGGCCGCGAATCTCGCCTATTTTGGCTTCCACCTGATCCGGATCCACTTGGTCCGGGACTTCGCCTGACAGTCCCAGCAGAATAGCGCGGTCCGTGCCGTGACCCCGGCCCGTTAAAGCCAACGAGCCATAAAGTTCCGAGAGGATGCGGGACGTTGGCTCTAGAAGCTGGTCGCCTTCCAGAGAAGCGACGAATTCCCGGGCCGCCCGCATGGGTCCGACGGTGTGAGAACTCGAGGGCCCGATCCCGATCTTAAACAATTCGAAGAGGCTAGTTCGCACCTCTCCATGCTACGCTTCCAAGCGGATGTAAGAATCAAAGAGGCGAATGCTGAAAGGTGCTCTGAGTATCGTCGTTCTAATTGGGTTGAGTTCTCCCGCCAGTGGCCAGTATTCAGGCAGTCGTCGGACAGCGCCCATCGCCTCCCCGAACATGGGCGTTCGCAAAGGACTAATCGTCACATTTCACGGCTCTCTGAAGAAGATGACGAAGAAAGAGATTCTCATTCAATCCGACGATCACCAGCTACTGACCATTCGTCGCAATCGCGAAACGAAGTTCACCAAAGACAATCAAGAGATCAAAGCTTACGCCATCGATCTTGAAACTCCGCTCACCATTGACGTCAGACAGGACGTCGATTTGAAGCTCATCGCAGTGAACGTGATGGTCGCGAAGTAGCACATGAAACCGATCTGCTGTTTGTTGATCGTGCTCGCCGCTTGCACTGCGCCGAAGCAGGCTTCTATCGAAGATTTAGTCGCGCACCAGGAACTCTCTGCTTTCAAGCTCGGCACGCTGCGCGGCACTCGGGATGGTGACCGGCTTGACGCTCAGGCACTGTTCACTGATAGTTCATCAATTCTCACCATCCAGATGCGCTTCGTGATCGGCATGCCTACCAAACTGGAATCGGGCACCTGGAACTGGACACGCAGTGGACAGTTGACCACCGGAACAGTGGCTGCGAAGTCGGTCGATTTTTTGGGCGGGCAGTCCGGTCCGCCTAGCATCGGAGGCAGCTACTTATTACTTGGTCCGGACAGCTCGGCCATGTATCGGGTGTTCTTCCCTATCACAGAATTGAAGGAACGCCTGAAGTAACTTTCACTTCTTGCCGGCCACTTCGACCAAAGTTTTATAAACCAAATCTGTACCGCTCCGCAGTGACTCGATGCTGACTCGCTCGTCATTGCCGTGCATCCGCGACAGATCCTCGGCGTCGATCGGATACGGGTAAATCCCGTACACCGGAATACCGCGACTGCGCCACGCAGCCGAATCCGTGCCAGCCTGGAACAAATAGGGCGTAACCGCCGCTTCCGGATACACGACCTTTGACTGGCGGACAAGCGCCGCGTACAGTTCCGTCTCCTGCGTGGACGGCGCGATATTTAGCACGCCGGTGTTGCCGCCAATCGCACTGCTCGCTATCGTCACATCCACGTTCGCATCGCCGATCACCCGCTTCATCTCTCCAATCAGGTCGGCCGTGTTGGCGCCGGGGATCAACCGGAAGTTGATGGTAGCTTCCGCCGATCCGGGAATCACGTTGCCGCGGAATCCAGCATTCATTAACACGGGCGCGATCGTGTTTCTCATGATCGCGTGCAGCAGCGGATCCTTGCTAATCTCCCGATCGGCCTGCTTCACCAGCTCCGGATCGCTGCCATTTACGAGGTTGGTAAAGTAAGTCGACATCGGAGGCTGGCTGGTCTTGGCCAGCGTGAGGAAGAACTCCTTCGTGCTCGGAATGAGTGTCGGCTTGGTGTCGTAATCGGCGATCTTCGCAAGGGCTTTCGCCAGCGTAAAGATGGCATTGTCGGGACGCGGCATGGACGAGTGAGTCGATTTGCCGTGCGCCGTTAAGAGCAGCGAAACTCCGCTTTTATCGGCAGTAGAGATGCTGACATAGCGCACCTTGCCGTCGGCTCTCTTGATGATCCAGCCGCCTTCATTCAGCGAGAATTCGCACTCGATCTTATCCCAGTGCGATTGGGCCAGCCAAGAGGTGTTGTACTTGCCGCCTTCTTCATCCGCCTCGGAAAGGAAAATTACATCGCGGGATAGCGGGACTTTGTTCTTGGCGAGTAGCATGACGGCTTGGGCGAAGACGGCCAGGCCGCCCTTGAAATCGATCGCGCCCCGACCCATAATGTAGCCGTCCTGAACTACGCCCTGAAACGGGTCCACTGTCCATTTCTCGCGCTCCACTCCCACCACGTCCGCATGCGCCGCAAGCAGGATTGGCTTCTTGCTTCCGTCGCCACGCAAGCGCGCGATGAAATGAGCCTTGCCCGGTTCAGGCGTGGGAATTATGTCCACTTCGAAGCCGAGCGGCTTGAATTTGGATGCCAACAACTCGTCGAGTTTGCCCTCCTGTCCGGGCGGATTGCTGGTATTCACGCGGATTAGTTCGATGAGAAGCGCCGCAGTTTCATTGACGTTCTTTGGAGCGAAGCCAAAGCTTGTGAGCGCCAATATTGCGACGCAACAGATGAGTCTATTCACGTGAGTGCTCCGGGATCTAAACGATTAGGGAATTTTTCAGAACTGTGCTCGGCTTTTAGTCTATAGTACCCGTCCATCGGCCACCAGCCGTGTAACAATTGTGAATACTTTCGGACTTCGGGATACCTCAAATTTAGCTGCATGACCAAACCCGCTCCTCTTATCGATAGCGCGTTCCTCCATAAGCTCGAGCGCTTGGCCATCAGTTGGCAAAAATCTTTTCCCGGTCTCGTAGGCGGCCATAACATCTCGCACTTTTCCGGCGCTGGGCAGGAATTCCTGGATCATCGCCAATTTCACCAAGGCGATGATCTTCGCGCCGTCAATTGGCGCGCCTACATGCGTCTCGAAAAGCTGTTCTTGAAGATGTTCCAAGTGGAGCCGCGCGTGCCTGTGCGCATGCTTCTCGATTGCAGCGCCTCCATGCAGACGGGACTCGAAGCGGGCACGACGTCGAAGTTCGATTACGCCCGCAAACTTGCCGCTTCCCTCTGCTACATCGGCTTAGTCCGGCTGGACACCATCTGCCTGCAACCTTTCGGCAGCGACCTCGGCGACTCCTTCGTCTGCGGCGGCGGACGCCATCGATTCGTTCCCGCAGTGAATTTCCTTAGCGAACTCGCGCCGAAGGGGAAGACGAATTATTTTCAGATCGCCCGCCAGTTCGTCGCCAAGTACCCGCAGCGAGGGCTCCTGATTATCATCTCCGATTTCCTCGATGAGCAGGATGCCGAAAAGCCACTCCAGTTCTTTTCCGATTTCGGCCATGAGATTCAGCTTGTGCATCTCTGGGCCGAAGAAGATCGGGTGCCGCCGTGGGACGGTCAACTGGATCTTCACGACGCCGAAACCGACGAAAAAGTGGAGATCACGTTCGATGCGTCCGCTCGGGAAGCTTACACCGAGGCCTTCGATGCCTTTGCCCGCTCCATCCAGAGGGTGGGCTTGCGCAGCGGGGGCAAGTATGTCGGATTTTCCACTAACACTACAATCGAGGAAGCGGTGTTCGGTCCCATGGTTCGCGCCGGCGGGATTCAGTAGACTTCCATGTTTCTGTTCAACCTGAGCTTGCCTGAGTTTCTGGCGCTCTTCGGCGTGTTGTCGAGCGTGGTGGTAACTCTGTATCTGCTTGACCGCGCTAAGAAGAAGCACACTGTCGCTACCCTGCGCTTCTTCACGGTGCTCGATCGCGTTCCTCAATATCAACATCGGCGCAAACTGCAGCAGCCGTGGTCGCTGCTCCTGCAATTGATCAGCATGGTTCTGCTGCTGCTGGCTCTTGCTCAAGTACGGCTTGGGTCGCCGGACCGCTTCACAAACGATCATGTGTTGATCATGGATTCGTCGGCTTGGATGGCTGCCCAGACCAGCCGCGGAAGGCTGATCGATCTGGCAAGGGCTAGCGCCAAGAACTACCTGAGATCGCTTCCTGCCAATGATCGCGTCATGCTGGTGCGAGCTGACGCTCTTGCTACTCCCGCGACGCAGTTTGAATCCGACCGCATGTTGCTTCAGCGCGCCATCGACGCAACTCAGCCCGGGGCTGCCGTTCTCAACATTGATCAGGCGCTGGAGTTCGCTCAGCAAGCTCAGAAGCTGCATGCTCAACGAGCGGGCGAAATCGCTTTTGTGGGGGCGGGCCGAATCATGGCTGACGCTGGTTCCTCCGCGCCGATTCCCGCTAATCTGCGCGTCATTCCGGTGGGTGGTCCCCTGGAGAATTCGGGCATTCGCAAACTTGGGATCAGGCGTTCGCTTACGAAGCCCGACTCTTGGGAGATTTTCGCCGCTGTGAAGAATTACGGATCTACCGTGCGATCCATCCCGTTGGTGATCGGGTTCGGCGGCGCTCCGATTGGCTCGCGTAGATTTACCCTTCAGCCCGGAGCAGAAGAGACCGCAACGTTCCAGTATGCGACCCGTTCAGCAGGCTGGATCGAGGCGCGTTTGCTCACGCGCGAGCCGTTCGCGCTGGATGATCGGGCGGTGCTCGAACTGCCTGCGCGCGGTTTGCTCGCGGTGACTGTCTACTCCGACGATCCGGCTGCGTTGAGACCTGTGTTTACAGCCATACCAAACGTTAAAGCGACATGGCTTCCGACCAGCCGCTATGCTTCAGAGTCAGACGCGCGCATCGTCGTTCTGGACCGCTTCGCTCCGGCCAAAGCGCCTACGCAGGACAGCATCTGGATTGAACCTCCTGCTCAACGTTCCCCCGTTGTTGTCGGCAACACCGGCACCAAGGTGAAGCTCACGCAATGGCGCTCCGAAAATTCCTTGGCTGCCGGTCTTCGCATTAAAGACCTAGAACTAGAGACGAGTGAAATCTTCCGGCTCTCGCC
>JANXQZ010001189.1 GCA_025353235.1 Bryobacterales bacterium | reverse complement strand
GCCCGCACGGCCTGCCAAAGGCTGAGGGTCGCGGCGGCGATCAGCAGAACAGTGAAGGCGGCCGCTATAGCCAGCGCACCGCGATACTTACGCGCCATTTTCCCCAGCCGGTAAGCTGCCGAAGCTGGTCCGGCTTCAAGCGGTTCGCCATCGAGAAATCTCTCGAGATCGAGCATGAAGCTGTTCGCGGTAGCATAACGGCGGGCCCGATCTTTCTCAATCGCCTTCATCACGATCCAATCCAACTCACCGCGAACGGTGCGCTTAAGCGACCCTGGGTCGGTTTGGCGCTGCTCCGCAACCGCGCTCAAGGTCCCAGGCATGCCGGTCAGCTTCGAACTGGGTGGGGGAGGATCGTCTTCGCGTAGACGTCTAACGATCTCCATGTAACCGGCCTTGGCCAAGAGGGCGGCATCATGTGGAGTCACTCCAGTCAGAAGTTCGTAGAGAACGGCGCCGAGCGAGTAAATGTCCGCGCGGGTGTCCATCTCGCCACCGCCGCCATCGGCCTGTTCCGGACTCATGTAGGCGAGGGTGCCCACGATCCCACCCATTCGCGTGAGGGTGACTGAATCCGCCGCTTGCTCGGCGATCTTCGCTATGCCGAAGTCGATAACTTTCGGAATGGGTTTGTTATCGTATGTTGCAACCAGAATATTCGAGGGTTTGATGTCTCGGTGAATGATTCCCTTCTGATGAGCATGCTGCACCGCCCGGCATACGGGGATGAAGATCTTTATCCGCTCCCGTATGCTGAGCCTGTGGACATCGCAATATTCAGTGATCGCGAGGCCGTCCACCAGTTCCATCACAAAATAGGGTTGACCGGGAACGGTGCTTCCGGCATCCAGGACTTTGGCGATATTGGGGTGGTCCATCATCGCCAGCAGTTGACGCTCAGCTTCGAAGCGGGCGATGACATTCCCGCCTCCAATTACAGACTTGATAATCTTTAGGGCAACGACGCGTTGAAGCGGTTCGACTTGGTCGGCTCGATACACCTGTCCCATACCGCCCTCACCGATCAGTCCAACAATACGGTAGCAACCGATTGTTGCGCCGGCTGGCAATACATCATCGCTCGCGGCGGACTGAACGGAGGTCGACTGGGCCACGAATGTAGCGGTGTCTTCAGCGCCGCCGGCCGTCTGGTGGACCTCGCGTTTCGATTCTGGACCGCTCTGCACGTTTGGCGCAATGATAACAGAGTGCAAGTCAGGGCACAGTCCGACAAAGTGGAGTGAGCGAAGAGTCAGTTCCCAAAATGTGGCGCGTACCCCAAAGTTTCGGCTAGGATTTGGATAAGTATATAAAAAGTAGTGGGCCTATCGCCGTGCGGCACCGCGAAGAATCGGTGGCGAGTTGAAGGGCGAAAAGTGGGGAGATCAGACGTTCGAAGAGATGATGATCGGGTTCTTTAATTATAAAGTTCCGGCGGATCGCCCGGATCCCGCTCCCGCTCCCGCGCATACTGGCGTGGAATAGCTTCTTTAAGGGGGGCGGTTGGCACTCGCCGACCGCCCCGTCCGCCCAAATTTGCGAGGTTCTGACCGGTTCCTGCCCTCTCCATGGCCGAGTCACGTCCAGACAAAGAACCCGATCTTCCGTTCAGCCGATTCTCCATGCTCGCTGGGTTCGTCATGGATCGAGACTTAATTTCAAATGGGGCCTCCGATCCCTAGCTAGGGAAATTGAGCCAAGTTATGAACGAAGAGATCCATCACAACCTCAGGGAGGTTGTCGGCGGCGTCGCTCGTCATCCAGTATCAGTAGGTTCTTTCAGGTTCGTTCACTTTTCGTTGCTCTGGACATATGCAATATTGTATAATAGGCGTGATCCAGGATAATGGCACTGTGGGTATTTCTTGACTACATCAGCGAAGCAGGGCGCAACTTGATCCTCGAATGGTACCAAGCGCAGTGCCCCGCCGCACAGGCGCAATTTGACGCGACGCTAATGATCTTGCAGGCGACCCCAAACTGGGAGGCCGCTGATGTTGAAGAGTTTAAAGTGTTAACGGGAAAGCATAAGGGACTAGGGGAAATTAGGTTTCATATCAACGTTTCTGACCATGGGTCGAGGCGTCCCTACCGCAGGCGGTTCCGTCCCGTGGGGATTTGGCCGCCGATTGTCGAAGGTGAGTTTATAATTCTCGTCGGATGCGAGAAGCGGAGGGCGACCTACACGCCACACGCGGCGTTTGATATCGCACTTATGCGAAAGGTTGAATTTGAAAAAGGCAAGGGGTCTACCAGTGAACACATTTAAAACGCTGTGGGGGAAATTTTCTAAGAACAAGGCCTATCGCGAAGAATTTGTTGCAGCGCAGGTCAAGCGGGGCATTCCATTTCAGATCAGAGCTCTCATCAAGCATCAGGGGATTACTCAAGAAGTGTTAGCTCAAAGAGCCGGACTCAAACAAGGAGTAGTTTCCCGCGCAGCAAATCCAGAGTACGGGAACCTTACGCTTAATACTTTGATCCGTATTGCCGCTGGATTTGATGTTGCTTTTGTTGGCAAGTTCGTGCCCTTCAGCGAACTTGGCAGGTGGTTCACTCAGCTGTCAGAAGAATCTGCGAAAATCAAAAATTTTAATGAAGAACAGCTAGCGTCAGGGCCAGCGAACGAACGGCCCCTTCAAGCACGAACCAAACGGCGAACGCATCACAGGAACATCACTAACATAACGCCGAAGCCGAGGGATTCTGCTGTTAAGAAAAGGCCTCCAGGGAGCGCGCTGGCTAATGGTAACCAGATGTTGATTCGCCAAGTGTACAGCGGGAATCAATCCTCCGCGAGTTTTGCGCAGAAAGGCCAAATATATGGATCAAACTAGCGAAATCACCGAATCGGGGATCGACTTGAAGACGCTTCCGATTGAGGAACCGGAAGGAGGTCTCTTCACCGCTTACGCCAATGTGTTTTTTGTGAACTGGACGCTTTACGACGTGCGTATACGCTTTTCGGAATTATTGCAGGTTTCAAATGATGAAACCCCGAGCATGAAGAATCAACACGGCATTCTTCTGGAG
>JANXQZ010001178.1 GCA_025353235.1 Bryobacterales bacterium | reverse complement strand
AACCTGCCATGCCGCGGGCAAATGGCCGGGCGCGATCCGGTCGTAGCCTTGCACGTTGCGGGCCTCGATCCCGAGCCGCGTAAGATGCGAATCGAGCAGCCTGCGAGTTCCCGCCCCCGCTTCGCGGTTTACGATTGCAATGTCGGCCCGCGCGAAATCCTCGATTCCGCGAATGCTTTTAGGATTGCCTCGAGTCGTGACGATCCCTTCTTCCCACACCGCAAACGAGATTACCGCCACCGACCGCTTGGAGAACAAACGGCCGATCTCGAGAAGGTTTGACTCCCCGCTCGGCTGGTCGCAAAGGTGGGTGCCCGCGACGTGGATGCAGCCGTCCTGCAGCAACTCCAGCGCTTGCGAGCTGTTGCGATGAGCCAGCACCAAGTCGATACCTGCGGTCTGCACATGGCGAGCAAGCACGGAGATGCCTGGATCGCATCCAGCCACGAGAATCCGGTTGGAGAAGTCCTCTTGTGGGTGGAATACTTGTACTTTTGTCCGGCTTGTAACCACACCATCGGTGGCCGGAAAATACCAGCGCAACGGGGCTGGCGGGGAGGCAAACATACGCTCTCCCACGCGGCAGAGTTGGACCGGCTGACCGGGGTGAGGAGGCTCGGCTCCCGCAAGCAACTCTACCTGCTCCTGGCGAATGGGAGGGGCGGCTGCATCGTTTGCGAGAAGGAACAACTCCTCCACGCTGGCTTCGAGGATTCGGGAAAGCTTGAGCGCAAGCAGCGTGTTGGGAACGTAATTTCCCGCTTCGATGGCGTAGATAGTCTGGCGGCTGACCCCGGCCATCTCTGCTAAAGCCGCTGCACTGAATCCGCGCTTGTGACGAAAGGCGGCAAGTTGGTTCTCTATTTCGCGAGCCGCCTTCTTCCGCATGCTTCTTCTGTCACGCTAGCACGGCGAACTGTGTCACAATATTGCGTCGGCTGCGCGATAATCGAATTCATCGGAGTTTATTAGGACTAATGCCCAACTTGCTGGCTAGAAAGCCGCTGAACCTGCTCGTCGAGGAAGCTCGGGAAACGGGCGAACACAGTTTAAAACGCACGCTGGGCGTTCTCCAGCTGACTGCCCTGGGTGTGGGCGCAGTGATTGGTGCCGGCATCTTCGTGATGGCCGGTCTAGGTGCCCACTACGCCGGACCAGGGCTGATGCTGTCCTTCGTTTTATCGGGACTGGGGTGCGCCTTTGCAGCGCTCTGCTATGCGGAATTTGCAGCCATGATTCCGCTGGCTGGAAGCGCCTACACCTACGCGTACGCCACGCTAGGCGAGATCTTCGCCTGGATCATCGGATGGGATCTGACCCTTGAATATGCGATGGGGGCGAGCACGGTTTCATCCGGCTGGTCAAATCATTTCATCGAACTTCTCAACATTTTCAACATAAAGATGCCGCTGTGGCTTGCGTATGACCACTGGACAGCACTTCGTACAGCGGAAGGTACTATCGCCCGCCAGATGGCGCAAGCCTCCGATAGCACGCTAGTTCCGGGTACCCAGGCATTTCTCGAGAAGGTGTCTGCGATTGCCACCGCACACTCTCCCGAACTGGTTCAGCGAGCGCACGATTTGCTGAACGCGCCGCATATGTTCGGCGTGGAGATCGGCTTGAACCTTCCTGCATTCCTGATCGCTCTGGTGATCACGGCGATTCTCGCGATCGGCATCAAAGAAAGCGCGCAGTTCAATGCAGTCATCGTGGTCATCAAGGTTGGCGTTGTGCTCTTCGTAATTGGCCTCGGCATCACCTATATCAACAAGGCCAATTGGGGTTCAGACTGGTCTACGTTTGCCCCGTTCGGCTTTTCGGGAATCGGGGCTGGAGCAGCGTACATATTCTTCGCCTATATTGGATTCGACGCTGTCTCGACCACCGCCCAGGAGGCTAAGAATCCCCAGCGGGATTTGCCGATCGGGATTATCGCTTCTCTACTCATCTGCACTGCTTTGTATATCGCCGTAGCCGCAGTGCTGACCGGAATGGTACCCTGGCGCGACATCAACATCGAAGCGCCCATCGCTCGCGCGTTCCTGGACCGGGGCTTGGTCGGACCATCCCACATTATAACGATCGGAGCACTTGCCGGGCTCACCAGCGTAATGCTGGTAATGCTGCTCGGCCAGACACGCGTGCTCTACGCGATGGCAAACGACGGGCTGCTTCCGAAGCGCTTCTTCGCTGCTATTCATCCCAAATATCGAACCCCTTGGAAGAACACCATCCTGGTGGGTGTGCTGGCCGCAGTGGTCGGAAGCCTCACACCCATCGACGATATAGGAAAGATGGTGAATATCGGAACACTGCTGGCTTTCGTGATCGTTTGCATTGCTGTGTTGGTGCTGCGTCGCACCGACCCTGCTCAGAATCGCCCGTTCCGCACGCCCTGGGTCCCGCTGGTTCCGATCCTGGGAGTGTTGTTTAACGGGTACATGATGTACAAGCTGGGATGGCTGAACTGGGCTCGTCTGATTGTCTGGCTCATCATCGGCTTGATCGTGTACTTCGCCTACGGGCAGAAACATAGCCGTGTGCAGGCCGCCTTAAGAGCTTCAAATCAACAATAGTCTAAAAGGTATATAATTCGCTCATGCCCAACGATCCTTTAGCGCGCCGAGCCTTCATCACCGGCGCGACGGCCCTGACCGCTGCCTCCTACTCCCGCGTCATGGGAGCCAACGATACGGTGCAATTGGGCGTGATCGGCCCTGGTGAGCGCGGCCGCTTCGTCATGAGCCAGTTCATGATGAGCCCCAAGGTTCACGTCGGGGCGGTATGCGACATCTACAGCGAGCAGATCGATAAGGCGAAACAGAAGGCTGTCGATGCCAAGACCTTCACGGATCACCGCAAGCTTCTGGAGATGAAAGAGTTGGATGCCGTACTGATCGCAACGCCGGATCATTGGCACTCGCGCACGGCCATCGACGCATTAAACGCCGGCAAAGATGTCTACGTGGAGAAGCCTCTGACGCGCACGATCGGCGAAGGGCCCAATATCGTGAAGGCCTGCCGAATTAACGATCGCGTCTGCCAGGTAGGCATGCAGCAACGGTCAGGCATTCATTATCTGCGAGCCAAGGCGGAATATCTGGACACGGGCAGGCTTGGCAAGATCACGCTGGCTCGCACTTGGTGGCACGGAAATACCTATCACCTTCGAAAGGCGCCGGAATCTTTGCGCGAGAAGCCGTCTAACCTGGATTGGGCGCACTTCCTTGGTCCGGTTAAATGGCGCGATTGGGACCCTCAGCAATATTACAATTGGCGTGCTTATCTGGACTTCGGTGGCGGACAAGTGACTGACCTGTTCACTCACTGGATCGATGTTGTGCATATGTTCATGGGGCAGGAGATTCCGAAGGCCGCCTCGGCGGCTGGCGGAGTATTCGCCTACAAAGATGGCCGCACAGCTCCGGATACCATCAACGTTCTGCTGGATTATCCCGGTGATTTTACGGCCACTTTCGAAGCGACTCTCGCTCCTGGCATTACCGGCGCAGCGGTTGAGATGTGCGGCACGGAAGGGCGGCTATACATTGATCGGAGCAAGTATACTTTCTATCCGATCGGCCGCAATGTGCAGCCGGTGGAAGTGAAAGCGGAACCTCACGATATGACCCTGGATCACGTGAATAACTTCCTGGAGTGCGTGCGCACCAGGAAGCGCCCGAATGGGGATGTGCTGATCGGGCATCGGTCCGCGCAGGCTTCGCACTTGGGGAATATTGCATATCTAGAGAGGAGGAGGATCGATTTCGATCCTCAGCGGGAAGAGATTCTCCCGTTTTAGGTGCTCACCGCCACGTGGCTAATTTCTAGGCCGATGCAGAAGGTCCGGCAGAAATTCCCGGAATACATTCAACCCAGCCGTGGTCGCGAAACTTATACCGGCGTTCTTACCGATATTCCCGATCCCTTTATAACTTGGTGGGCCCCATATGCTCGCCGCAGTGCCAGCTCCTACAATAGCCGTGAAGCTCGATACCGAAAAAGCCCTGCTTCCGTCTCGATGCCGCGCAGTGAAAGCGCTCACGAGAGCGTACCTGGCGCGCTTCCATGCGCCGGTCTCATGGGAACTAAAGAATCGATCATCTTCGTGGAAGGCTGTCGCCACCCCGTAGCTGATGGTTTGGCGAACGCCGTTGTAGCCAACGTTGCTGGCAAATCGCCTGCCGTATGCGCCCCATCCTTGGCCCCATTCCCTCGGAGTGTTCGCCCATTGACCGATTCCCGCCCCCGCTGCTTCGCCAAGGATCGACAAAGGCCCAATCGCATCGGATACATAAAGCTGGAACCGAGCCTTCTCCGACAACGGTGTTGGCTTGGCGGGACCCAAGACGGAAAGAACCTTGTCGCCAAGCCAATCCTTGCGGGTGGCACTGGGCGTCGATGTCGTGCTAACAGCCGCCCGATCCGCCGAGTTCGTCTCTTGAGCTCTGACTGTCGGCAACAACAAGGATACAACTAGCGTTAACTTCCAGAATCGCACCCACGCTTCCTGGCACTTAAAGGGCCATCCTCACGCCCTACTGCTTCTCCACTTTCAGTTCAGTTTCGGCATCCGTACCAGAAGCCTTACGAGCCGTCACCGACCCCCGCCCCGTCTCCAACCGCAGTTGAGGACCCGTTCCCATAGACCCGCTAATCATCCCGCCCCGATGCTCTTCATCCACTCTCAGCGGCTCGCCATATTCATTATGAATTTCGCCCTTGCCAGTCGATAGCCTCAGCTCAAACTTCGACCCTGGCGGAATAGCCAAATCGATATCGCCCGACTTCGTCCGCACATCAATCTTCGGAAGCGCCGCCTTGCCCGGTCGCAATTCGATATCTCCGCGATCCAGCTCCATCTCGAGCGATTGCGTAAAATCAGTAATCTGCACGTCCCGAGCCCTGGAGATCAGCCGTATCGGGCCGCTAATATTGTTCGCGGTGAACTCGCCCGGCCCCATGTGCAACTGGCCGCCCAGCCTCTCAAACTGCAGATCCGTGTGCGCGCCCTCCCAGCGAAGCGGCTGCGCAAGGTTGCGCAGTTGCACTTGGCCCAGGAAGTCACCGTTGATGGTCACCGCCCCCTCCACATTTTGCAACTCGACCGCCTGCCCGCGCCCTTTCAGATCCACGGTGCCCTTGATTGCGGTGACTCTCACGAGATCGCTCTTGCGAACTTCGATCCGGACATTCCCGCCGATGCCATCCAGCCTCACGCCCGCATTGTCGCTATTGATATCGACGCTGCCTGTTATATCGCGAATGTCGAAATCCCCGTAGCGGCCGTGCGCTTCCACGCTGGCACCCCTAGGCACCGAAATTTCGAGATCCGAGGAGGCCCGCATATCGTCGTTCAAGCGATCCTGGTTGGTCCGAACGATGATCTCGTCGCCCTGGTTTACCAGCTCCAACTGAGTTTGCTTGTCCGCTTTGTCGGCGTCGGCCTGTTGGAAAGCACGGATCCTTTTTGTTCCGCTAACTACAACCTTGTCGCCATCGGAGCCCGTGATTCTAGCGTTGCCCCGAAAGTTCTCGATCACCACGCGAGGCGGCCTCTCCGTAGTTCGCGAGATGGGTGCCACCGTGTAGTCGTACGATTCCCCCATATTGACCACTAAGCTGCGCAGCGATCTTCCGTTCGCAAACCACGGCGAGTAATGCCGTGCCGCATAGACTCCCGATCCAAATAGGCACAGGAAAATTACCAGCACCCATTCCCCGCCTGAAATTCCGCTTCTCGGAAGCGGCTTCGATGTCGCTGCCCAAACCAGAATCTCGATTAGCCGGAGTCCTCCCCATGCGATCAGCAAGAAGGGCCAGTAACGCGCCACCATCTCCGTTACCGGGACCTCGGGCCATACATTGTGGACCAGAAAGGCCAGTCCCAAAAGGATCAGCAGCAGCGGTGCGATGACGGAAGCTCTTCTCATTGCGGTCGCCCTCCCGGCGCCGGTCCAGGATAGTAAACCGGTTCAACCGGCACCCGAGTCAACGACTTCTCCAGCAATTTCAGAAGTCCAAACACGATCAGCAAAATTGGCCAAGTGCGGTTGGTGAAGCTGACGCCCTGGAAGTAATCGAGCACCATCAGCACTCCCAGAGTGATCAGCATGAGCGGTCCGCGAATCGCCTGAATCAGATCAGAGTTGACTACGTTCATGGCTGCCCTCCGGATAAACGGGAGTGCCGGGGGATTCCGCGCTCCCAACGGGAGTCAGGCGTTCGTACAACATGTACGCGCCGAGCACGATCAGCGCCACCGGCCAATAACGGATTAACTGCGAAAAGCGCACCAGCTCAAGCGTATTTAACAAGAAAAGGACGCCGATTGCAATCAGCATCACAGGTCCCACGGGAAAGCGGGAAGGCCGCCCGCGCAAGGGCACGATGCTTGAGAATTCATCCACTACATGACCCATTTGACGCCTGCGGGCCGTGTGATACGCCTCGAACGCCATGTAGAACACCCACACGCCAATAAGCATTCCGAACAGCGGCGCCATGTCGTGCACCGAGTCCGAGCTGACGATGCTGATCAGCACGCCCAGGATGACCACATGCACCAAGCCCTTCACATACTGGCCGTTATAGATCGCTCCCACGCCTGGAACTAAGCCGAGCACGAAGGCGAGTCCTGGCGAAGCTCCGGGGTCGGCAACAACCCCGGTTGGAACGCCGGCAGGGGCGGTATAAGGCGAGGTGCCGGCATAACCTGGCTGAAAGCCGGGTTGTGCGCCAACAGGCGGCGATAGGGGCGTTACAGGGACGTGCTCCGCGCAAAAAATCGTGCCCTGCGCTGGCCGTTCGCATGCCGGACAGAGCGCCTTGCCGCAAGTTCGGCAAAAGGCAGCCGCCGGAGTATCTGGATGATTAATGCAATTCATGGTTCTTCCCTTTCCTGCGCCTGATTGAAAGTATGGCGCTACTTCTTGTTGCTCCCAACCTTGTTTTTAACGGGAACGTCCCCGGTTCCCGCTGCCGGAGCGTTCTTTTGCAGTTCTTGTTCCTGGTCCGTCCACTCTTTCAGGCGCGATTGCAATTCCAGCACCCACCGGAGATTTTCGTAGTACTTCACAGCCCGATCCCAGCTTCGGTGGGCACGGTCGTCCACCGACACCCAGATCTTCACCGGGTCCAAATCAGCGGGCCGCAACTGCCGCACGGTCATAGGAGAATAGCGGGCGATCATCGAAAACGAGACCAGCGTCATTGCCATTCCCATCACGTACCGAGGTTGAAGAATCGATTCAAACCAACCCCCAAACATCCGGCGCCACCTGGGTTGGCGGACATACGGGATTTCATGCAGGATGCGCGTCATCAGCTCGGGCGGAGGCTCCACCTCGGCAGCCCGATCTATAAAATCCATCGCTCCCGAGATATCCTGAACCAGTTCGGAGCACGCAGAGCAGCCAGCCAGGTGCTCTTCGAGCGCGGACTTCGCCGAACCGTGGAGCGTGCCGTCCACGTAGTCGCAAAGTAGAAGATCTAATTCCGCGCAAGTCATAGTCGTATATTCTGACGCTTGAGCACTCGGGCCAATTCCGCCCGCCCTCGGTTCAGCCGGGACTTCACCGTTCCTTCGGGAACATTGAGAACCTGGGCAACCTCGCGGTACTCCAGCTCTTCCAAATCCCGGAGGATCACCGTCTCGCGCAGCTCCGGCGATAATTTCTGGAGCGCCCTCTGCAGCAACTCGCTCGCCTCGCGACCCGCCAGCATTCCGTCGGTTCGCGACATCATGGCCGTCTTTTCTTCCAGCATGGGCGCCTGGTCTTCAATCGAATCCGTCACCCGGTCCAGCCGGGTTCGCCGATAATGATCGATCAGCAGATTCCTCGTGAGGCGGCTCAACCACACAGTAAAAGACCCCTCGCCAGCCCGGAAACTTTTCAAATTCTTGAAGACCCGGAGAAATACTTCCTGGGTCAGGTCTTGCGCCTCCGAGTCGCTGCTGGTGAAACGGTAGCAAATGGAGTACACGCGGCGGGTCTGCGCTCTCACGAGATCCTCCCAGGCGGTCTCATGACCGCTGAGACATCTCTCCACAAGCTCGGCGTCCGCGTCTAAGGAGGTGCCTGTCATCCTGTACTCGCCACGAGCGGCGTCAGATTGCGCCCAGTTGAAATGCGCCTGGGAAAAAACTGCAACTTGTGCGGCCGAGGCCATCTTTCCGTCTTATCTCCCGTCCAAATTTCCCGCCGAACCCCTCGCCGGTATCCAATATATAGAACGAAGACTAAAGATAAGAAGTTCGCTTGAATCCAAGACCTACATTTTAGCGGCAATTACTATTTATGGCCACGTCCGCCCAAACCACTGCTGCAGGTGCCGCACTTTCGTTTTAAGTCGGTCCAGGCTCTCCGACGCGATCTCGATGCGCTTCGCGGGCGTTAGTCGAAACCCAGAAACTTGCGTTCCCAGATCCTCCCGGTCCCGCTCATGACGCATCCGAGGTGACGCTGGAACTGCGACGCGGAAACGACTATTGCGATTTTAAACACGGAGAGTCCGAACCTGGCCTACGCGCCCGAACGGCTGACGATGGAGAAAATCGAAGGCTAATTCACCCCGCAAGACCGCATCGGGCAGCTGACGATGCGCAATCTGGATATAACCGACAGCCGGTCCAAGCTGTTTGTCTACGCAGCGGCCGGGCGGCTGGCCCCGCAGACTTTCGAAGGGTTGAGCCTGCTCGGACCCGCTAAGGAGCAGGATAAATGAAAGAGAAGCTAGATTGTGATAGCCTACGAGGAACCTGCCAGGAGGTTCTATGAAACTCAAGAAATCCGAAGGCATTCTTGCCACAGCCGCTACCGCCAAAGACTTGCAGTCTGCCTTTGTCAACGCTTCAAAGGCGGCGAAGCTGCTCGGTTGCCCAGCCTTAAAGAAAGTTGATGACAAGATCTGGGCTCCCAAGATGGACGGAGGAAAGAAAGCTGACTTCGTAATCGACGGCAAGCCGGAAGGCGAAGCTCTGAATATGACTTTCAAACTTCATATCGGCAGCGAGTACAGCACACTTGGCATCGTCAAGAAAACAGAAAAGGAAATGAAAGACGCCGCGATTATCAAAGCTCTGAAAGCTTCTGGACTGATGTAGCTAGTCAGCCAACTCCCGGCTACAATCCCGCCTTGGGCAACGGTTTTCGCGGCAGCTTATCAGGTCGGGTCGCGGCCTCATACACGCACGTCGCGATCACCGCTGAGGCTTGCATTAAGTCGCCCGCTTGAGCGTGATCGTATACGTCCATATTCGAGTGGTGCGTCACGGTCATGTAGTCGAGCGGGTCCTGGATGAATTGGAAGCCTGGCAGCCCCACCGCATCGAACGATAAGTGGTCCGTTCCTCCCGTGTTGCGAATGCTGATCGTGGTGACGCCTAGGTCGCGGAACGGGGCCAGCCACTGCTCGAATAGCGGCCGCATCGCATCGTGCTGCTGCAGGTAAACGCCTCGAATCTTGCCGCTGCCGTTGTCTAGATTAAAGTAGCCTGCGAAGTTGTTGTGCGCTTGGGTGGTCTTCATGGTTTTGGGGTCGGCGAAATGTTCGCGCACGTAAGCTTTGGATCCAAGCAAACCTTGCTCCTCGCCGCTCCACAGCGCGATACGGATGGTTCGATCCATCTTCAGATCGAGTGACTTCAGAATCCGAACCACCTCCATCATCACCGCGCTGCCACTGGCATTATCGGTGGCCCCGGTGCCGCTGTGCCACGAATCGAAGTGCGCGCCCACCATTACGACCTCGTCTTTCTTCGTCGTGCCCGGGATCTCCGCAACGATGTTGTAGGCGTCCACTGGGGCGTCGGGTACCTTGGCCTGCAAG
>JANXQZ010001169.1 GCA_025353235.1 Bryobacterales bacterium | reverse complement strand
GACCTGCCCAGCGGTGTACACTCGCCCCATGTCCGAGCGCACCCCCTATCTCGCCACCCAAGCCTCCATCCCCTACGAAGGAATCGCCCCCATCCCGGTCAGCGTACTCCTCGATAACGTCCGCAGCATGTACAACGTAGGCTCCTTCTTCCGAACCATGGACGCATCCGGCTGCGAACGCCTCTACCTGTCCGGCATCACCGGTCGCCCGCCCAAGAACGCCATCACTAAGACCGCCCTGGGAGCCGAAGACACCGTTCCATGGACCCATGCGCAGAATCCGGCCGATCTCCTAGCCGACCTCCGCGCCCAAGGTTACGAGCTCGCCGCGATAGAAACCAGAGTGCTTGCGGTCGATCTGTTCGACTGGCAGCCCCGCTTTCCCGTCTGCCTGCTATTCGGCCACGAAGTGGATGGATTGCAGCCCGACCTGCTCTCGCTCTGCGATACGCATGTGCGCCTTCCCATGCTCGGACGCAAACATTCGCTCAATGTCGCCACCGCTGGCGGAGTGGTGCTGTACGAATTGCTGCGCAAGTACCGCCGAATGGTGGAAAATGCAAAGATACGATGAAAAAGCTTTTGCTCCCCGCATTCGTTCTTCTGCTGCTAGCTGTCGCGCTGGCGCAAAACCCTCCCACAATGTTCCCTCCCGTTCGCGGCCTGCACGAAATGGTGGGGGCTGCCAACAATTTTGAAGTCGAGGCGGGATTCCGCCTCCTCACGCAAGGCGGCAACGCGGTGGATGCCGGAGTAGCCAGCGTGCTCGCCGCCTCCGTCACCGAGCAGAGCCGTTTCGGGCTCGGAGGCGAGATGCCGCTCCTGGTGAAAATGAGCGGCAGGCCAGTGATGGCCATCGGCGGAGTCGGCATCGCGTCGGCTAAGTCTACCGTGGAATACTTCCTGCATCGCTCGCCTGAGCCGTGGGAGGAAGCGGGCCACATGGCTCCCATCCCTATGCAGGGTATCCACTCGGCCATCACTCCCGGCGTGCTGGACGGCCTTATCGTGGCGTTGCAACAGTTCGGAACCAAGTCGTTCGCAGAGGTCGCGCAACCTGCCATCGAGTATGCCGAGCAAGGCTTTCCGATGCCCGACGAGTTCGGCAACATGCTGAAGAACTATCAAAAGATCATGACGCTTTGGCCGGATTCGGCGAAATTCTTCTATCCCGATGGCAACGTAGTCAAGCGCGGCGAAGTCTTCCACGAACCGATTCTGGCGAACACACTAAGGGAACTCGTCAGGGCCGAAAAGAAAGCTCATGGCAAGCGAGTGGCAAAGCTGCAGGCGGTGCGCGATCTGTTCTACACGGGTTCCATCGCCAAACGCATCGCCGACTTCAACGCGAAGAACGACGGCTTGATCGCGTACGAAGACATGGTGAAAACCAAGGCCAGCATGGAGCCTGCCGCGATGGGAACGTATCGAGGCTACGAGGTTTACAAGCCTGG
>JANXQZ010001108.1 GCA_025353235.1 Bryobacterales bacterium | reverse complement strand
CCTCGTCGAGCGACATCACCGCCTGCTCGACATCCCCTTGCGGATTCGTGCGGAAATTAACGGACCATTTTCCGTTCTGCTCGTCGTCCGCCGTGTCGAACCGATCGTAGTGGAACTGCGTCATGGGCATTTTGATCTTGTGAAAATCGAACTGAAGCTGGTCGTCCATTAGCCCGATTTTCATTACGCCGTACGCCGGATTGTCGTAATTGCCCGCGTAGTCTCCGAGAGCATGCGACGGCTTTGTGCCCGCAACGCGATCGCCGCCCGCCTTTGTGCGAGCTTGTTTGCCTGCTTCCTTGCCCTTGAGCCGGATGTCCAGCCCGCGTTGTATCCAAGGCGTCTGATCCATGCCGAGCAGCCGTTCATACACGTTATAAGTGATCAGGTTGTACAGCGGAGCGGTGTGATTGCCGATCACGAAAACCAACACGCCGATATGCTCTCGCGGCAGGAACGAAACCTGCGTATGGAACCCTGGCAGATCTCCGCCGTGAAAGGTCATCAAGTGGCCGCGGTAAACGCTGGTCTGGCGACCCATGCCATAAGCCGCGTTCAAAGCCTCCCAATAATTGCGTTGCTCGGCCGCGACATTTGGGAGGCTGATCGCTGGTTGCAATGTTTCCTTTAAGACGGCAGATGGCAACACTTGCTGGCCGTGATACTTGCCGTCGTTCATAAGCGCCGCCAGCCAGTGGGACATGTCCTCGATGTTCGAGACTATGGCTCCGCAGGGGGCGACACCCGAGATGTCCTCGTAGTAGGGCAGGCCGTAGAGGTCGAACGAATCGCGCTTCTCCGTGAACCCGACGCCGTGTTCCGGCTGTTTCACCATGCTGGAGATGGTGTAGTCCGTAGCGTTCATGTCGAGCGGTCCTAGAATGCGCTCGCGCACGAAGTCCTCCCACGTTTTGCCGGACTGCAGTTCGATCATTTGGCCCACGGCCGCGAACATCAAGTTGTTGTAGAGAAACGTCTGGCGCAGGGGCTCTTGCGGCTCGAGATACTTTAGCCGATCGAACAGTTCCTTGCGGGTGAAGTCCGATTTGTACCAGATGGTGTCGTGCCGGGTGATGCCGGTTCTGTGAGACAGCATGTCGCGCAAGGTTACGGAATTATTGAGTTGTTCGTTATAGAAACGAACCGTGGGCACGGACTCGCGCACGGGCTTGTCCCACGTCAGTTTGCCGTCCTCCACGAGCATTCCCGCTGCCACCGCCGTAAATAGCTTCGTGTTGGAAGCGATGGGACAAACGGTTTTCGAGGTAAACGGCAATTTCTTTCCGTAGTCGCGGTATCCGTATCCCTTTGCGAAGACGAGTTTGTCGCCGATGACGATGCCAACTCCGATTCCAGGCGCGTTCCAGTCCTTGAGGACCTTGGCCATGTAATCGTCGAAGCCTTCGAGTTTCTTAGAGGTTGAGTCGGTGTCTTGAGAGTGGGCGTTTGCGGCGAGCGCAATTGCGAGAAGAAAGGCAATCGCGGGGACGGTCGATTTACGCTTTTCCATACAGCATAGGGTAGCGTGAATGGCAGCACCCGAGATAGGTCAGCCTAGCGGACATCCGGCTTCAGCCTGTCCGTTAACCGAATTTGCCGAATCTCCGATTGGACCGGCTCGCTTCCAGCCTTCTTCTTTCCGTGTTCATCGTACTGGGACCAACCCGTATTCGCGATGAAGTAAAACGAGTCTCCAACCAGCGTTCCATGAGTCGGCTCGCCGAGCCCGGGCGCATTCGATTCCAGCGTCTCCTGCGTCCGCAAATCCAGCGAGAACCGCATAATGCGATTCGGCTTGGTTCCATTTTGGACAGCCAGAAACGAATCCCGATACACGTACAGGCCGTCGATTCCGTTCAGCGCGATATCGTCGGCAGGCTTCAGCCAGCGCACGGATCGAGTCTTCAGATCGATCGCTGCGATGCCTCGCAAGTAATCCGCGACATACAGCGTTCTTTCATCGGCCGAGAGCGCCGGATTCTGCGGCGAAGGAAATTCGCCGGGAACATCGAGGCGTTGGAACTCTTTAGCACCCTGGGGCAGCGATAGGACGGCGCCGGAAATGCCTTCGGAAACATAGATAGTGCCGTCGCGGCTGATGGTCATGTCGCCCAGCAGCCCCTTGACAGGCGATTCGATGCGCTGCTCCAGTTTGCCCGTATCGAGGCTGAACTTCAACAGCGCTGTCTTTCCTTCATCGGCCTTGTCGCATCGCTCGCAATGCGGCACCCAGGCGGTGGTTGCCCACAGAACGCGCCTCTTGACGTCCACTGCGAGTGCCAACGTCGACCACTCCGCCTTGGCGAACTCCGTCCCGTCCCCGCTGACGATTTTGCCAGTGCGCACACTGCTGATATAAAACTTCTTCGTCTTGGAATCGTAGGCGATGTCTTCTGGAATAAAGTCCGCTTCCGCCACTTTGAAGGCTGGAGTTGCGTGGCTTACTGGTTTCTTATTCGCCTCCATGCGCGTTTGAACGGCAACGAAGTCTGGAGACTTGAGCAGCGTGGCGAAATCGGTATCCGCTGCCAAATCGTAAACCAAGCCCATGCCGGCCAAGTTCTGCAAGCCGGCGATTGCGTCGGCCCGATCTCCAAGCTTTGCATTGGATGCGGCCAGATTGTACGTAACCAGGGGATTGCCCGGCATCAGCGGCTTCAGCTCGATCAGCGTCTGGCGAAGCTTTACGTAATCGTTAGCCTGGGCCGCCTCGCGCGACGCTTTGTTCAAGATTCGCCAGCGCGGCTGGGGATCGGCTGCGAAGAGCATGCAACCCATGCAGAGCAGCCCGATGGCCGACGCGGCCAGCCCACGTCGCTTGGAAACATCGCGTGCCTTCATCATGCCAACCATTATGCGATGAATGCGGCCAACTCGTAATGAATTACCTTAGGTAGGGAAGGGATTCGGCTTGCAGAGCATACAAAACGCTGGTGTCTTGGTTACGGGCGCGGGCAGAGGAATCGGCAAGCGTCTAGCCATTGGCTTTGCGGCTGGAGGGGCGCGCGTGGGCCTGCTCGCCAGGAGCAAGGCGGAACTCGATTTGGCGAATCTCGAGATCGAGCACGCGGGCGGCACGGCGGTACGAATACGGGCCGACGTCACCGATTTTGAACAGATGTGCGCGGCGATCGACCGGATGCGGGTTCATTATGGCGGCATCCATGTGGTGATTTGTGCGGCTGGTGTTCAAGGTCCCATCGGAGCCTTGGCCGAATGTTCTCCAAAGGTTTGGGCGGAGGCCATTCAAACCAACCTGATCGGAGTGATGAATACCTGCCGGGCCGTATTGCCGCACATGATCGAGCGCCGAGCCGGCAAGGTTATCGTCCTGAGCGGCGGCGGAGCGGTGAATGCGCGGCCGAATTTTTCCGCGTACGCCGCTTCGAAGGCGGGCATGGTTCGCATGGTTGAGACTGTGGCGGAAGAGGTGCGGGAGCACAACATTCAAGTGAACTGCATGGCTCCAGGCGGCACGTATACGAGCATGACGGACGATATTCTGCGGGCTGGCGAGCGAGCCGGTTGGAGAGAGCAAGAGGATGCGCTGAATGTGCGGCGAACGGGCGGGGTTCTGCCAGAGAAGCAGATGCAACTGGCTCTGTTTTTAGCATCCGAGGCGTCGAATCATATTAGCGGCAAGGTGATTCACGTGAATGACGATTGGAAGAAGTTGAAGGACGCCAACGTTCATCCGGATATCTATACTCTGCGGCGCGTTCAAAAGTCGTAGAGACATCCGGGCGGTCATACTCCGTTAGGCCGGTTGCTGGCAAAGACCGAATGCATTTCCTGCGGGGTCGCAATCGTCCACCTCAGCATCTCCGCTGGTGTATAACTGATCCTATGACCTGGAAATGGGCAGTATACGCGGTGTGCTCAGTGGCGCTAGCCGCTCCGAAGTTTACGCTCGAGCAAGTGATGAGCTTCGCGTTCCCGTCCAGCCTCACGGCCTCTCCGCGCGACGGCAAAGTCGCCTGGGTGCTTGACGAAAAAGGCGCACGCAATATTTGGGTAGCTGAGGCACCCGCGTTTAAGGGCCGACGCTTGACGAACTTCACGGCCGACGATGGGCAGGAAATCGACGAGTTGAGCTGGCTGCCGGATGCCAAAGCGCTGGTCTACGTGCGCGGCGGCGACTTCGAAACCCATCGGGAGAATCCGAATCCCGCCAGTTCGCCCGATGCGGTGGAGCAGGCCATCTGGCTCGCGTCGCTCGATGGCACCGCTCCTCGCAAACTGGGGGAAGGGAACTCGCCTGCAGTTTCGCCTAAGGGTGACCGAATCGTATTCGTGAAAGCGAACCAAATCTGGGTGGCCAGCTTGAACGGAACAGACAAGCCGCTCCAACTCGTGCATGCGAAGGGTCTGGCGAATGGCCTGCGTTGGTCGCCGGATGGAACGCGGGTGGCCTTCGTGAATAACCGAACCGATCACGCGCTGATCGGCCTATATGACTTCGAGTCAAAGTCGTTGAAGTATCTCGATGCCAGCGTCGATCATGACTCGAACCCGGTCTGGTCGCCCGATGGCAAACAGATCGCATTCGTGCGGATTGCCTCGGAGTCGCGGGCGTTCATGTTTGGACCGGTGCGTTCGGCGCGGGACCCTTGGTCCATCCGCATCGCAAACACGGATACAGGCGCTGGCCGCGAGTTATGGAAAGCTTCG
>JANXQZ010001077.1 GCA_025353235.1 Bryobacterales bacterium | reverse complement strand
TCAACAAATAGCCGCCGTATCCGGTGCCGGTCAGATTGCGGAAAATGTCTTCTTCCGGTAAATAAGCCACATCGAATGTGGGCTGGAAACCCGGGCCCGCGATGGCCTGGGTGGGACTGCCGCCCGTAAAGACCCCAGCGTTGGCGCTGAAATAAGCGTCGATCGCGCAGCCGCCATAGTCACCTTCGGCGGTTCCGATCTTCTGTGCATCTACTGCTTGGGTCGCCGGAAAGCTCGGCGTGTCTTTCTTAAAGATGCCTGCGATCGCCGACACTACCCCGGTGAACGGGCCTGGGCTCCAACCCGCCCCGGAAGTCTTGCCCGCGCTATCCTTGCAGGTCGTCGGATTCTTATTGTCGAATCCCATCCCGTACGGGTCGGTGTACGTAGACGGGGTAGTGAGCGTCTTGGCAGGCAGCCGGTTGTCCGTTCCATCGGGCGCTACGCCGAACGTGATCGTGTTGGG
The DNA here is from genome assembly GCA_025353235.1 of Bryobacterales bacterium. Lineage (GTDB taxonomy): Bacteria > Acidobacteriota > Terriglobia > Bryobacterales > Bryobacteraceae > JANXQZ01. The sequence continues at coordinate 1,201 of JANXQZ010001077.1, read as the reverse complement.
TATGCCGTCCGTGAAAAACAGGATTACGTTGAGCGCTCCCTGATCGTTTAACGTAACCAACTGCTGGTAAGCCGCCCAGTACGCTGCGGCGGAGTTGGTATAGCCGTAACAATACAGACTGTTCACCATCTGGAGCATATTCGGGGTTCCAGTCGCGAAATTGTACGCAGGGGCGAAATCTACACGATAATCCGTGCCGAACGTCACTAAACCCAAGCGATCCTGTCCATTCACGAAGGAACTGACGAAAAGGTTTGCCGCGGCCTGCACCGCCGGGCAAGACCCAGACGCATAGATGGAGCCGGAGCGATCAACCACCAGGATAATATTCACAAAGCGCCTGGACGCCTCGCTCATAGCCTTGATCGTGATGGTATTCACGCCCATGATCCGCATGAACCAAGTGGGAGCTACCACCGTGCCGTCGACGTGCACTATGATCGTTCGCGGCGGCGCTGATGGATAGGAAACTGTCGGATCGGACACGGTGCCGACACCCATCCATCCAGTCGGGTAATTAGCGTGATACCACCTGACGGCCGTGTTGGTGGCCGCCCCTTGCTGAGACGTGAGATCCAGCGCTTCGCTTAAACCGCGCGCTGCAGCCAGGGCAGAGCCGTCGACGGAGGTTTGCAGTTTGGCCTTGATCATGTACATGGCCCCTCCGTCGATGGCCAGGCCGACGATAGGCACAACGATAAAGAAGAGCATTAATACGCCGAGAAGAGTAATGATTCCTTTCTCTCGTTTTGAATGGGTGTTCGTAAACGGCATCTGTGAGTCTCCCGATCGATCAATAGAACGCGCGGGCGTAAACCCCAGTCCCTGTGCTGAAACCTGGAAAATCAAATTGAGGCGAAGGGAAGTACACCTCCGAAACGTACGCGAACTCCCCGGGATTCACAGTCAGCAGACTGCCAAAGCCGGTTGCGATCGCGTTGGAATCCGTCATATAGTTCGCGACGTTCCCTTCGCTGTCAAGGGTGACTCCGCCCGCAGGGCCGAACCTGCTAGTGCTCAGGCTCGAGTTCCCGACAATAATCCTCTGAACCACTACGTACTGCCCGGCGTTGCAGGGAAGCGTGCAGCCATTTGACGCGATATAAGTAACTTGCGACAAGATAACAACCCCGTTTCCGCCATTCGCGGTCATCCCGAGCCCGCCGCCCAAACGAACCAGGATCTGCTGATTTGCGCTCTG
>JANXQZ010001050.1 GCA_025353235.1 Bryobacterales bacterium | reverse complement strand
GTGTGTGATCCACCAGAGGAGCTCGCAGAAGAAAGGCGGCAATCACGGCGGTGCATGCTGCGGCAACTGGCATGGCGGGCCGAAGCGACCAGTTCAGATTGAAATCAAAGGCGCGCCGATACCAAGGACGCTGATCATCCGCAGCAATCCGTGCATACAGTTTCTGATCGAAACGCTGCTGATCAAAACCAGGGAAGGTCGCAGCCGGTTCCAAAACGTCGAGAGCGGACCAAACGGACGTCTGTGCCTCGGCCATCCGCCTGCAGTCGGCGCACCCCTGCATGTGAACTTCCAACGAGGCTCGGGCATCGGGCGGCAGGGTGCCTGCGCCATAAGCGATGAATGCTTCCGCTCCCCGGCCGGTTCGAATTGGACAATTCATAGACACACCTCCCTAAGCCATATGCGCCAAGCGCGCCCGCAAAGACTCGTAAGCCCGAAACAGCAGTGATTTTACCGCTGATTCCGAACAACTCAAAACACCGGCTATTTGCGAGTACTCCATTTCCCGATATTTATGCATCAGAACAGCCGCTTTTTGTTTGGCTGGCAGCGCCTCTATCGCTTGGCGAACCTCCCGCAATTTCACCTGATAGACCATCGTTTGCTCGACTGTTTTTTGACCGTCGGCCAGTTGACGGGGCGCTCCATCGTCGGTAATGCGATCCAAGCTATCCTGCAGCTTCTCGCCTTTCTTATCGCGAATCCAATTGAGCGCCAGATGGGTTGCAATCCTAAACAGCCACGTGGTAAATTTCGCAGTAGGCTCGTACGTGCCTCTGGATCGGTACACCCGCAGGAAAACCTCCTGCGCCAATTCCTCCGCAACTGCCTGATTCTGCACCATTCTGTATAAGAAATGAATCGCCGGACCTCGATGCCGCTCCAGCAGCAGGGCGAAGCTGGCCTGATCCCCGTCGCGGACGCGGAGCATTAATTCGGCATCCCTTTCGAGGGAAGCCACCGCTGTCATATGGCTGTTAACCCGCTCGTTCCAAGAAGGTTGCGGCGTTGCCGCGCGAATATCCGGTGGTTTATGCCAAGACGATTCCATGCCAACTTACTCAGCTTGACGCGGTTTGCGGTTTCCGGTTGACGTTTACTCGTTTTTTAACTCGCGATCCATCAATTCCCGCAACGCGTCCCGCGCGGAACGGGCGCCTTGCAAAAGCGAACCCATCTGTTCTGTTATCGGCATATCCACCGCAAATTTGCGGGCTAAATCGATGGCCGCGCAGGTGGTCTCCACACCCTCGGCGATCATCTTCATGGAGTTAACAATATCGGCCAGCTTTCGACCTTTTGCCAGTTCGATCCCCACGCTCCGATTGCGGCTGAGCTCTCCGTGGCAGGTCAGCACTAAATCTCCGAGCCCGGCCAGACCGGCAAGCGTTGCAGGCTTGCCACCCATTGCCATTGCAAGTCGAGTGATCTCAGCCAAGCCTCGCGTGATCAGCGCGGCTAGCGCGTTGCTGCCGAGGCCCAGGCCATGGCATACTCCGGCGGCGATAGCGATCACGTTCTTGAGTGCCGCGCCCAGCTCCACGCCGATCGGGTCGCAATTCCGGTACAAGCGAAACGCCGGACCCGAGAAGCTGGCTTGGATGCTCGCCGCCAACTCGCTGTCGGTGGAGGCGATGACCACTGCCGCAGGCTCGCCGCTAGCGATTTCCTGGGCGAACGTTGGGCCGGAAAGGATGGCGATCCGAGGCTGAAATCTTATCCCGATGGTCTGCTGCAGCACCTGGGACATCCGCAGTAAAGTGCCCAGTTCTATTCCCTTGGTGGCGCTAACAAACACCATCTCCGGCTGAAAAAAAGGAAGCATCTCGCCATACAGACGGCGGGCGAAGCGGGACGGCATCACCCCGAGAACCACTCCCGCGCCTTCTAGCGCCTCCTCGGCAACCGGTGTGGGATCCACGTTGAAAGGCAAAACGAACCCAGGCAAGAATACGTCATTCTCACGCGAGCGGGACATGCGGGCCGCCAGTTCTTCCTCGTGCGTCCAGAGAGACACGCGATCGTAGCGCGGGCTGAGCGCGAGGGCCAGTGCAGTTCCCCAGCTTCCGGCCCCAATGATGGCCAGCTTGCTCACTTGGCTCTGCTGAACCGGAACACATGCTCGTTTCCAGCGCGAATCCGCTCCATGTTTGCGCGATGGCGGTAGACGATGAACGCTCCCGCCAGCAGCGCAGCCAGGCTAACCGGAAGCGCTGGATGCAGAATCAGCCAGACCGCCAGGGGGAAGGTGCCTGCGGCCAACACAGAGCCCAGGGAAATGTGTTTGGTGAAGGCAACCACGACGACGAAGACCGCCAGGGTTGCCAGCAACGGAATCGGCGTCACATACAGGAACGCGCCGATGAAACTGGCTACGGCTTTGCCCCCTTTGAATCCAAGGAAGACGGGATAGGCGTGGCCCGCCATAACCGCGATGGCTGCGGCGGACAACCAAGCGGGCGAACTGGAACCGAACCGCCCCATCAGCCAGACCGCGAAATATCCCTTCCCAATATCCAGAAGCAGCGTGCAGACTGCAACCGCCCATCCCGCAGAGCGCAGCACGTTCGTTGCGCCGATGTTGCCGCTTCCCAATGAGCGGACGTCGCGTCCGGTTTTCAGCTTCACGAAAAGGAAGCCAAACGGAATGCCCCCAATCAAGTAAGCGAGGAGGAGCAAGATGAACGGTGTCATGCGGCGAAGGGGAACTCGGCGAGCTTGGTGTAGACC
>JANXQZ010001026.1 GCA_025353235.1 Bryobacterales bacterium | reverse complement strand
CGCCGTGGTGCTCTCCGGGCTGGATGCCTGGGTCTACTCCCGGCCCTATGGCGACAACGCCGCAGCCGGTGGAGACATCTATTATGTCTCCGCCTGTGCCACCGGCCGCATCAACCGCCTGCTCGTCGCCGATATTTCCGGTCATGGCGACGGGGTCCGGGAAATTGCCTTGTGGGTGGACGATGCGGACTCCGCATACGCCGAAACCACGGCGCGGGGTGCGGTCGGCGTAAGGGCTCCGCAGACGTTCCACGACGAGCACGGGGAGGTCAAGATGTCGGCGATCGCCGCCTATGGCGACACGCTGCACGGCTTCGTCGAGCGGAAGGACTACCGGGGCGCATTCCTGCCTGGGTTTGCAGCGGTGGTCGAGGATCCGGTCAGCCGGCCCGTGGGCTTGAAATACATCGATCACATGGTGGGCAATGTCGGCTGGGGCGAGATGAACCGCTGGGTGGATTTCTATCGCGATGTCATGGGATTCGACCTTTACCAACACTTCGACGACAACGATATCAGCACCGAATATTCCGCTCTCATGTCCAAGGTGATGTCGAACGGCAATGGCCGCGTCAAGTTTCCGATCAACGAACCGGCGGAGGGGCGGCGCAAGTCTCAGATCGAAGAGTATCTGGATTTTTACCGGGGTCCCGGCGTGCAGCATATCGCCATGGCGACGGATAACATCGTCGAGACCGTTTCAAAATTAAAAGCCCAAGGAGTACAATTTTTGCGCGTTCCCACCAGCTATTACGCTGAACTCGAAGGACGGGTTGGCAGGATCGACGAGCCTGTGGGCAACTTGGCGGAGCTAGGCATCCTGGTGGATCGGGACGAGGAAGGTTATATGCTGCAGATCTTCACCAAGCCGGTCCAGGATCGGCCAACCGTATTTTTCGAGATCATTCAGCGCAAGGGCAGCAAGAGTTTTGGCAAGGGCAATTTCAAAGCGCTGTTCGAGGCCATTGAGCGCGAGCAGGACTCGCGAGGAAACTTGTAAGCGCTCAGATATAACCTGATTTCTTCCCAGGCCGGGATTAATTTTGGGATGCGGCTATGCTGCCAATGTGGGGCAGCCAATCCTGGCTGCAGCCGCCTTTCTAGGCGGCTTTTTCATGCCACAAGCCTCAAACATCAAAGATCTGCATAGCCGATTCCAGCGATTTCAATGGATCGTTCCCCTGCGCCGGCGAGTACTCGTGCGCAACATACCCCGCGTACCCCAGATCGGCAATCGCTTTCGCCACAAAGCGATAATTCAACTCCTGCGTATCGTCAATCTCGTGGCGTCCGGGATTCCCCCCGGTATGAAAGTGACCAAGGTAAGCGAAGTTGTCGCGAATGGTGCGAACAATGTCGCCTTCCATGATCTGCAGATGATAAATATCGTATAGCAGCTTCACGCGCGGTGACCCAACCCGCTTGCACACGTCCACACCCCAAGCCGTGTGGTCGCACATGTAATCCTTGTGATTTACTTTGCTGTTCAGCAGCTCCATGCAAATGGTGACACCTTTTTCTTCGGCGTGCGCCTTCACCTTATTTAGAAATAAGACACAGTTCTCGGCACCTTCCGCGTCCGCCATGCCGCGCCGATTCCCCGAGAAAGTGATCAAGTTCGGCGCACCCGCCGCAGCGCACACATCGATACCTTCGTGCATGAGCTTCTCGAGGGCAGCGTGATTTTCCTTGCGGTTCAGCGCGTCTGGAATGGTCCCGCCGAAACCGGGAACCATGGTCGGCAGCAGGCCGTACTTCTTAAGGATGGGCCAGTCCTTGGGTCCTATCAGGTCGAAGCCTTTCGCTCCCAGCCGGGCGGCATCGCGAGCGTTGTCCTCCAGCGTTCTGCCGCGCCCGAACACGCCGCCTGTCACGCACTGTTTGAGGCGGCCTTTGCGCTGGATAGGCTGGTCCTGTGCCGATGCCGTTGCAGC
>JANXQZ010000323.1 GCA_025353235.1 Bryobacterales bacterium | reverse complement strand
TGTTTCGGTAGGGGGCAGATTGAGCAGATGGGGTTTAAGAACGATCAGCGTCTCCCCCCGATTGCGATTCCCCTTGTTGTTTCGCAGCACGGGAACTACCGATAAACCTGCGATTCCCGAAATGGTCTTCGATTCCGATTCTGTCATCAGTCCGGAAAGAATCGCCCACTCACCATTGCGGATGCGAACCTTCGATTGAAACTTTCGGTTTGACACTACCGGAATCCCGTCCACGGACTGGCTCCCCAACAGCTTGAATTCCGACTCAACTTCCAAGGTCATCTCGTCCAGGCCATGCACATGCGGCGTGACCTTAAGCAACAGCCCGAGATCCTCGAAGGTGAAGCTGGGCGGAGGGGTATAGGTGGGTCCGGTGCCCGTGGTTGTTCCCAGATAGAGGTTGGTCACGATCGGATACTTATCGCCGACGTGGAGTGAGGCGGCTTGCCCATCGGAAGTAATAATCTCCGAGCGAAGCACTGTCTGCGAGTTGGATTTGCTTACGTTCAGGAACAAACTGGCATTCGTCACCCCAAGCCCGATTACGCTCTTGCCTCCGCCGAACCCAAGAAAATTCGCAAAACCCGCCGGGTAGACGGCGGACAGAATGGAACTATGACCGAACCATACCAGGGCCAGAGAGTCGGGTAGAGACAGCCCATAGGATAGCGAAGAAGTTTCATCGGTGGTCATCAACTCCACTTCCACGGCTACCATGGGCCGCGGCTGCATGAGGTCGCGCAGCAGCTTTTCGGCCATGCGAACCTTCGATACGTGGTCGCGGATCATAATCAGACGTCGCTGGTAGTCCACCGTTATGCGCTGAATGTCCAGCGTGCCTCGAATCCCAGTCGCGATTTCCTGCAGCTCCTGAACGGCAAACGGCTCCGGAGCCGGGATCACGATAGCGATAGTTCTGTCCAGTTCCGTTCGCTTTTGTGCCGTATCGTTGGCGATCAGCATCTGGTGGGAACTCACCGGAATCGCAAAAGAATCGCTGGCAGCTTCCACCGCCCGCATGGCATCGCGATAATCTGCTTCAGTAAGCTGGAGCCGCAGAGTTGTCTTGGGCTGGTAGCCAGCATCGAAGATCACCCCCAGCCCAAAAGCCTTTGCCACCTCTTCGAATAGTTGTTTGGAGTCGCCCTTGAGATCGAAGTCTTTGGTTCCAGGAGTTCCTTTCAGTTCGGGAGGCGGCAGGAGCCTTCTGGTTTCCGCGATGTCTAGTTCGGTGATGGAACCAACGATGGAGGAGTCAGGTTCTAGAGTGGCTTCCTTGGGCGAACCTGGATTGATTGTAACGTTAGGGCTGGCGGCTGCGGGTCGCATCGACTGTGCCTTGCCCCATATTTGGGGATTTGCCGGATCCTTCAGTGCCGCTTCGGAATAGAGGATATACGCTTTCGTGATTTCGCCGGCTTTTTCAGCCTTTTGAGCTTCCTTATAAAGCTGCGCGGCCCTTTTCTCCGCCGCGAGCAACAGGGACGCCGAAGCCAACAATGTGGCGATTACGCAAACTCTCACCTGATGGTTGACGTTCGAAGCTTGCAGCGCGTGCAGGGGGAAACCGAAACGGGAAGCTAGGCGACGGGCTGTGCGGCCTTCTTGCGAGTAGCGCGTCGTTTCTCCGCAGGCGGCTGGCGATCGCTTTTCTTCAGATTCGGGAGAACGATTGACAGTACGAACTTCTTTTCCCCATGATCGTCGAATTTAATCACGACATGTTCTTCGTTGCAGGCAACCACGGAACCCAACCCGTATTTGGTGTGTTCGATCTGCGCGCTCGGTGCGAATGCTGGTTTAATGGCCATTGCGAACTTGTTTACGCCTCTTGAGTATGGTAACATTTCTGCCCCAAATTGTCGAATGCGCATTGACATCATGAAAGTGGAGTAACATAGGCCTGATCGGACCTCACGGACGACCCTATTTATGCGACCTATTTGTTTCATGATCATGCCTTACGGCACGAAACCCACTCAAAAGGCGGAGGGGAGCGCCGCGCCTGATAAGATCGATTGCAACCGGCTGTGGAGCGCGGCGTTCGAGCCAGCGATCCGGGACCTTGGTTACGATCCTGTGCGTGCCGACCAGGACCTTGGCGCCGCCATCATCAAGGAGATGATCGAGCGGCTTGCGATCTCGGATCTGGTGATCGCTGACGTTAGCACGCCTAATGGGAACGTGTACTACGAGATAGGCGTCCGGCACGCTTCGAAGTCGAACGGGTGCGTCATGATCGCGGCTGACTGGACGCAGCCTTTGTTCGATATCAACCAGATGCGGCAGATTCGCTACCCTTTGCCGACGGAAGTGATCGACGACGCGACGGCTGCTAAGATCCAACAAATCCTGAAGGAAGGGGTCCCGGGCCTTGCAGCCGGTCAATCGCCTGTCTACGAGCTTCTTCCCGGATACCCTAATGGCCTTGACCCCCTGCGCGCTTCTTCATTTCGCAAGACTCTCGAGGAGCTTTCTGCGTTTCAGGCCGAAGTGCAAGCTGCCCGCTCGCTCCCGAGCCCTGCCTGTTCCGTGCGCGCAATGCAACTGCGAGATCAGTTCTATACTGGCGGTCCGATCCAGTCATCGGTCGCACTGGAATTGCTTTATTTGATTCGCGACTGTACCGATTGGAAGACCACGCTCAGTTTCATTGATTCTCTTCCCGATAGTTTAAAGACCCAAACGCTGGTTAAGGAGCAGAGGGCGCTCGGCCAATCCAAGGCCGGCGACCATAACGCTGCTATCGGCGCGCTCCTCGCGCTAATCTCCTTGAGCGGCGACACTTCCGAGCGGCGCGGTCTGCTGGGTGGCCGCTACAAGAAGCTGTACTCGTCCGAGCAGAATCCGGCCAAGAAAACTCAATACCTGGATCTCGCCATTGAGGCATACGATGCCGGAATGAAGCTGGATCTCAACGATTATTATCCTTCTTCGAATTTGGCGCGTCTCTATAGAGTTCGCGGAGAAGAGGGTGATGAAGACTCGGCCCGCATGGCAGCTTCCGTAACAACGATTGCGTGCCAACGAGCAAGCTTGAAAAAATCGAACGACGAGTGGCTAAAGGCGACCCTGCTCGGTGCAGCTTTCGACGCAGGAGACGCTTCTACGGCGGCCAAGTTGGCGAAGGATGTTCGTAGGGAAGGTCCGGCGGCTTGGAAGCTGCAAACGACGTTGGACGATTGCAGGCGAGCTATCGGGTTCCACTCGGGAGGCACCGCAGCGGCGCTTACGGCTACTTTGCAGCAGCTCGAAGCGCTGATCGCTACGCCTTCAGCAACACCTTAAGCACGCCTCGCTCCGCCGCGCGCTTGAAAGCTTTGGGAGCTTGGGAGAGGGGCATCACATCGGAGATCAGATCGTCTACCCGCACCTTCTTTTTTTCCAGTAGCTCAAGCGCGTCTTCGAAGGTCCCGCAGCGCGACCCCACCAGCACCAGCTCATTCACAATCACCGCCGCCAAGTCCACCGGCACCAGACCGTGGATGGTCGATTTGAGGATTAGAATTCCCTTAGGCCGCGCCATCGCGATTGCTTGCGTCAGACCTTCTGCAGAACCCGTGGCATCTACCACGAAATCGTATTCCCTCTTGGGCTTGTAATCGCGGCGCCCGAAGGAGGTAACCTTCACGCCTCTAGCCTCCAAGGCCCGCGCGATCAGCCGCCCCAGCTTTCCGTTGCCCAGCACTGCGACTTCCCTGCCTTCGGGGATGTCCACCTTCTCCCAAACGCGGCAAGCCGCCGCAAGAGGCTCCGTGAACACCGCTTGCTCATCCGTGATCGAGTCCGGCACTATCAGCAGATTCTTGTCCGGCAAAGTGAAAAATTCCCGAAAGGCGCCGGGGTACTTCAGGATGCCGAGAACGGAGCGCGTGGCGCAGTGGCGTCCCTTGCCGAACCAGCAAAATTCGCATTCGCCGCAGCCGATGTTGATCTCGCCTACCACGCGTTTGCCTATTAGATTCGTCGTATCGGATTGCACCACCTCGCCCACGAATTCATGGCCGGGAGTGCCGGAGAAATCGTAGTAGCCGCGTTGCAGTTCGAGATCGGTGTTGCAGATGCCGCCGTAGATGAGGCGGATGAGGGCAAAGCCGGGGAGTCGCTTGGGGCGTCTAACGCGGAGAACTGAAACTTTTCCCTTGTCAAGGTGTACGGCGAGCATGGCCTATTCCAAGTCTTTCAACCCGGCCAGCTTCATCAGATGAGCGACAATTCCATATTTCAAAGGCGTGTTTCCGTGAACGGGTACCGAGAGACGATTGCGTTCTCCTGCTTTCCCCTAAATGTGATGACTGCCGCGGACACGGAGCAAGATCCATCCTCTTCGTTCGAGCACTTTCGCAAACTCGCGTCCCGATATCGTGTTCAAACAGTAACTTCAACCAGTTTGTCAGTTTCTATTGCCAGATCGTCAGCGGAAACGGATAAGTAAGCTTCAATCGCCTCGCGAATGTTGAACTCGACTTCCTCCATGGTTTCACCTTGAGAAACACATCCTGGCAAGGCCGGTACTTCCGCCCAGGAGCCCCCTTCCTCGGCTGCGTGAATGATTGTTTGGATCTGCATGGCTATTTATTTATCTTACGTGAACAGCCCAAGTAGGCACGTCGCTGGTTCCATCGGCGAGTCGTACAGCGAAAAATACAACTTCAGTTCGGGGCCGGGCCTGTCGTCCATAGCAAGCGATAAAGGAGCGATTATCGGTTGCTTCGCCTTAGCGGTTGAAGGCCGGCCTTGAGGGTGTGCGAGGGTGGGCTCGGAAGCGCGAGCTTGGCGACCGCTTCGCTGCAGGGAAGGTTCATGTCAAGCATTGTATTAATGCAGCCAACGAGCTTCCATTCTGCATGAGCCATTGGAATCGTCTTCGCTGATTGTCTCGTTTCCTAAGCGATCTTGACCTGCCGAACAGCGTACTCCAGCGTTCGCCTAACGATTACCGGTGGTGAATCGCCTATGAAAGTATCAGTGCTTCTCGATGGCCGCCCATATCGCGCGACTAGTCCTTGTGGACTGTCCGGCAGTCCGGCAGAGAAGATTGGAGTCGGCTCGTTGGTCTTCGGCTTGCTTATCGGACTTGCCCTAGCGCTAGTCTCAGTATCTACGTGATACGTCATCAATGAAAACATAAGCAAGCAGAGGACGATAATTACTGAGAAAATTTCCGGTCCAGAAGATTCTGAAAATTACGCCGTGCGGGCAAGCTCGGTGGTGATACGGGACCAACCGGGGGCCCTGTAAATCGCTGAGTCCCGCAACGATGACAAAAATTGATTGATGCGGGCGGGCATCTTGCTGCCGCAGGTGTGACAGTATGAAGGGGCATTCAGCGGAGTAGAGGACATAGGCGCAGTACGTCCGTATTGTTGCCGACTTGAGATTCCTGTACCTGGCAACCCAACACTCGAGTAGGCTCTGCCCTTTGCGTCGATCCTTGCGCGGAAGCGATCAAATAGACCGATGGATCAACCAGTTGTAGCGAACGATTAGCGCACTAGCTCCACTTCGGCTTTCGAGCATCGAGTAGATCCTTCGGGTTGCATTGGAATTGTAGGCCAGTTTACCTGCGTCGTTTGCACATGCTCTAACGTTCCCTCATTTGGCCAAGTAATCGTGGATGCCCGCCGCAGCCTGCCGACCTTCCGCGATCGCCCACACCACTAGCGACTGTCCTCGCCGCGCATCGCCGGCCGCGAAGACGCCTGGCACGCTGGTCATATATTTTGCGTCTGCGACTACGTTTCCGCGCCCGTCCAGATTCACGCCAAGCTGGTCAATCAATCCATTTCGAACGGGACCCGTGAATCCCATCGCCAGCAGCACTAGGTCGGCATCCAGGGTGAAGTCTGTTCCCGCGATGGGTTCGAACTTCGGCCCAGCGCCGACCCGAATGGCATGTAACTGCTTCACATTGCCGTGTTCGTCGCCCGTAAAGCCCGTCGTAGCAACGCTCCAATCCCGCAAGCCGCCTTCTTCATGCGCGCTCTCCACCCTCAACTGCAGAGGCCAGAGCGGCCATGGCGTATGCGGCGCACGATCCGGCGGAGGGCAGGGAAGTATCTCGAACTGCATTACCGACTTCGCCTTGTGTCGGTGTGACGTGCCCAGGCAGTCCGCGCCCGTATCGCCCCCGCCGATGATCACGACATGCTTGCCCGTTGCCAGAATCTGATCGGGAACGTCGTCCCCGGCGCCGCGCTTATTCTGCTGCGGCAAGTAGTCCATCGCGAAATGAATGCCCTTCAATTCGCGCCCGGGAACCTTGAGATCGCGCGGATATTCGGCCCCGCCTGCCAATAGGATTGCCTGGAAATCTTTGCGCAATTCCTCTAGCGGGACGTTGTCGCCTACGTGCGCGTTCGCTCGAAATTCCACGCCCTCCTCTTCCATCTGCTGCAGACGGCGGTCAATGAGGTGCTTCTCCATCTTGAAGTCGGGGATGCCGTAGCGCAGCAGTCCGCCGATGCGGTCTGCTTTCTCGAACACGGTGACCCAATGACCCGCCCTCGCCAGTTGTTGAGCAGCCGCCAAACCAGCAGGACCCGATCCAACCACGGCCACCCGCTTCCCGCTCCGCTGCTTCGGCTTTTCAGGGACAATCCACCCTTCTCGAAAGGCATGGTCGATAATTGTCTTCTCGATCAGTTTGATCGCGACCGGGGGCTCGTTAATGCCCAGCACGCAAGCCGCCTCGCAGGGAGCGGGACAAATGCGTCCAGTGAATTCGGGAAAGTTGTTGGTAGCATGCAGAACGCGAATCGCCTCCTGCCAGCGATCCTGATAAACCAGATCGTTCCAGTCTGGAATCACGTTGTTCAATGGGCAACCGGTGTGGCAGAACGGCACCCCGCAATCCATGCAGCGAGCGCCTTGCGTCCGCACCTTCTCTTCTGGAAAGTCCTGATAGACCTCAAACCAATCATTCACGCGCTCGCTGATGGGTCGGCGCACGGGAAGCTCACGCGCGTATTCAAGAAAACCGGTAACCTTACCCATGGTGAACAGCCTCCGCCTTTTGCGCTTGAGCTTGCATCATCGGGTGGTAAACGCTCGTTGCCCGCGGCACTCCCAACACGCGCTTGAACTCGTGCGGATACACCTTGACGAAGTTCGGCAACATTGCCCCCCAGTTTTCCAGGATCCATTTGCCGCGCGGGCTGGCCGTGGCTTCCACATGCTTCTCGATCAGATTTTTCAAAGCTTGAATATCCACCGATTCGATCACTGGCTCCAAGTCGACCCCCTGGCGGTTGCATCTTACGCTCGAGAACTCGCCCGTTTCATCCAGCACGAAGGCGATTCCGCCCGTCATGCCCGCGGCGAAGTTGCGACCCGTTCGGCCCAGCACCACAACCAAGCCTTTGGTCATATACTCGCAGCCGTGATCGCCCACGCCCTCCACAACCGCAGTGGCGCCGGAGTTGCGGACGGCAAACCTCTCGCCAGCCACTCCGTTGAAGTATGCTTCGCCCGTGGTCGCACCATACAGGACCACGTTGCCAATTAGGATATTCTCTTCCGGCAAGAACGTAGAGGTGCGAGGCGGGTAGACCACCAGCCTTCCACCAGACAAGCCTTTGCCGACATAGTCGTTGGCGTCGCCCTCGAGAGTCAACGTTACGCCGTGAGCCAGGAATGCGCCAAAGCTCTGTCCCGCCGATCCCGCGAACTGGAACTTGATGGTGTCGTTGGGCAGGCCGCCCGAGCCGTATCGCCGAGCAATCTCTCCGCTAAGCATTGCGCCCACCGTGCGATGCACATTGCGAATCGGCATCCTAAACTCGACCGGAGTCTGGCTCTCCAAAGCTTCCCGCGCGTGATCAATCAGCTTATAGTCGAGCGCCTGCTCGAGTCCGTGATCCTGCCCGATCGTGCAGCGGCGCGGCACCTTGGAAGGCACTTGCGGATTGTAGAGAATGGACGAGAAATCGAGCCCGCGCGCCTTCCAGTGGTCGATCGCTTTGAGCATTCTGATGCGGTCCACGCGTCCCACCATTTCATCCATGGTTCGGAACCCGAGCTGGGCCATGAGTTCGCGCACTTCCTCGGCAATGTAGAAGAAGAAGTTGATCACGTTTTCGGGCGTGCCGTGAAACTTCTTGCGAAGCACGGGATCCTGCGTGGCAATGCCTACCGGACACGTGTTCAGATGGCATTTGCGCATCATAATGCAGCCCATGGCCACTAGCGGCGCGGTGGAGAATCCGAACTCCTCGGCACCCAGCAGCGCGGCGATGGCAACGTCGCGGCCGGTTTGCAGTTTGCCATCGGTCTGTATGCGAATGCGGCTGCGCAGATCGTTCAGCACCAGCACCTGCTGGGTTTCCGCCAACCCCAGCTCCCAGGGGACGCCGGCGTGCTTGATGGATGTGAGCGCAGCAGCGCCTGTGCCTCCGTCATGTCCGCTGATCAGCACCAGATCGGCATGCGCTTTCGCGACTCCTGCCGCTACGGTGCCCACGCCAACCTCAGCCACCAGCTTCACCGAAATGCGGGCCTTGGGATTGACGTTCTTAAGGTCGTAGATCAGCTGGGCAAGATCCTCAATGGAGTAGATATCGTGGTGCGGTGGCGGGGAAATGAGCCCCACGCCGGGGATGGAATGGCGCACGCGCGCGATCACCTCATCAACCTTGTGGCCCGGAAGTTGACCGCCTTCACCGGGCTTCGCACCTTGAGCCACCTTGATCTGCAGCTCGTCTGCGTTGACCAGATAATTCGTCGTAACCCCGAAGCGACCGGAAGCAACCTGCTTAATCGCGCTGCGCCGCCAGTCTCCATTCGGGTCGCGCTCGAAGCGCTCCTCGTCCTCGCCGCCCTCGCCCGTGTTCGACTTTCCACCAATCCGGTTCATCGCGATCGCCAGAGTTTCGTGCGCTTCCTTGCTGATGGACCCGAACGACATCGCACCTGTGGCGAAGCGCCGCACGATCTCCGTAGCTGGCTCGATCTCTTCAATCGGGATCGGGTCCTTGGCTAGCTTCAGCTCCATCAAGCCGCGCAGAGTGCAGAGCTGCTGGCTCTGATCGTTAATCAGCGCGGTGTATTCCTGGAACGTTGAAAAGCTCGACTGCTGCACGGCATGTTGCAGCTTGCTCACCGTGCCCGGATTGAACAAATGATATTCGCCACTCACGCGATATTGATAACTTCCGCCGATCTCGAGTTCGGTGGCGGATTGCGAAACGGGCTGCATCGCGAACTCATGCTTGAGCTTCGCCTCGCGCGCCAGCACGTCCAGGCCGATGCCCGCAATACGCGATGGCGTGTTGGTGAAATAGCGATCCACCACCAACTTATTCAGCCCGATTGCCTCGAAAATCTGCGCGCCGCGATAACTCTGCAGCGTGGAAATTCCCATCTTGGAAAAGACCTTCAGCAGCCCCTTATTGATGGACTTTTTGTAGTTCTTGAGAGCCTTTTCAAACGTGATGCCTTCGGGAAGGTTGCCGCGCTTGGCCTGATCCTCCAGAGTTTCGATAGCAAGGTACGGATTGATCGCGCTCGCCCCGTAGCCGATCAGCAGGGCGTAGTGCATGATCTCTCTTGGCTCGCCCGATTCGATGATCAGCGCCACCTGCGTCCGGGTGCCTTCGCGCACCAGATGGTTGTGAACGGCGCTCAGCGCAAGCAGGCTCGGGATGGGTGCGTACTCCTCATCCATGCCGCGGTCGGATAAAATCAGGAGCGAATAGCCCGACTTGATAGAAAGAGAGGCCCGGCGGCAAAGGCCATCCAGAAACCGCTCCAGTTCCTTCTCGCCGCCGGCAACCCGGTACAGCATGGGCAGAGTTGTAGTTAGTAATTCGCTTGTGGACACTCTCCGCAGCTTCTCTAGATCGCGATTCGTGAGAATTGGATGGGGCAGCTTCAGAGTGTGGCAGTGGCGCGGAGTCTCGTCGAGAATATTGCGTTCGTTGCCGATGTAGCTGGTCAGCGACATTACCAGCTCTTCTCGAATCGGGTCGATTGCCGGGTTTGTCACCTGCGCGAAAAGCTGCTTGAAATAGTTGAATAGCGGCTGAGGCTTGTCGGACAGACAGGCTAGGGGCGTATCGGTTCCCATGGATCCAACCGGCTCTTCTCCCTTGGCCGCCATGGGAGCGATCAGCAGCCGGAGGTCTTCGTCGGTGTAGCCGAAGGCCCGCTGGCGCATGAGGATGGTATCGTGATCCGATTCGTGGATGCGCTGCGGCTCGGGCAATTGGTCAAGCGTGATCTGATTTTGCGCCAACCATTCCGAGTAAGGCTGGCGGGCAGCCAGGTCGCGCTTGATCTCCTCGTCCGGGATGATGCGGCCTTGAACGGTATCCACCAGCAGCATGCGCCCTGGCTGCAATCGGCCTTTAAACTTTACGTCCTCCGGCTTCACCGGGAGCACGCCGATTTCGGAAGCCATGATGAGCTGATCGTCTTTCGTAACGAGGTAGCGCGCAGGACGGAGACCGTTGCGATCCAGGGTTGCGCCAATCAAACGTCCATCCGTGAAGGCGACGGCGGCCGGTCCATCCCACGGCTCCATCAAGGAGGCGTGGTATTCGTAGAACGCCTTTTTCTTGGGATCCATGGTGGTGTCGGCGTCCCAGGC
>JANXQZ010000995.1 GCA_025353235.1 Bryobacterales bacterium | reverse complement strand
AGCATGAAGTACACCAGGAATGGAACGAAACTGGCCATCAGCAGCACGTCGTAGAAAGACACGATATAGCCGTAAAAATACGTCCAGATCGGCTTAGGGTCGGTATGGATTCGCACCTCCTGGAGCGGTGGCGGCACCGTCGGATCGGGACGCTTCTTGCGCGCGTTCTTCGCAGCCAGCGCGTTCGCCGCATTTGGATCCACGTCCTGGAAGCGCTTGGGAACCAGCAGCTCGTAGCCGGTTTTCTCGGCCTGGTCCACCCGCGTTGCGATAGAATCCACCATGGCGTTGATGCGCTGGCTGTACATGGGCAGCTCCTCGGCCAAGCCCGAGAGTTCGGTGTAGAGGCCCAGGCCAAAGAGGTAGATGATCGATAGCGCAGCGCTGCACACAATGAAACTCGAAACGGGACGGGGCAGGCGCAGCTTCACAAAGGCCATCACCACAGGATCAAGCAGGAAGGCGATGATGATGGCGATGACGAGCGTGATGAGAAATACCCGCCCAAAGTAGAGCAGCGCAATGGCGGCTCCAAAGGCCAGGACGGTCACTCCCGGACTTGCCGATTTTTTAGCCGTGATGTTTGAGTGAAGCGTCGTCATTACCCTGCGGACCTGCCCCTGCGCTACTTCTATAATGGGACCAATCGTGGTGAACGGCAAATCGTTTTTCAAATGTTGACCGGACGCGTGCTCGCGCTCGACCTCGGAAAGCGCCGCATCGGTCTGGCCATAAGCGACGAGTTGGGTATAACCGCCCAAGGCCTGGACACGCTCCAGCGGACGACCATCCGGGAAGATCTTGCCCGGCTGGCGAGCCTTGCGCAGGGCCGTAACGTGTCTTTGATCTTAATGGGCAATCCGCTACATATGAGCGGGCTGGATAGCCGGCAAGCTGAGTACACGCGGGAGTTTGCAGCCCGTCTGGAGTCTGTCACGAGGCTGCCGACCAAATTCTGGGACGAGCGCTTGACCAGCGTGGAAGCCGAACGCGTCCTCAGGCAGAGCGGGATCAGCATCGAAAAGCGGGCTAAAGCTATCGACAGGCTGGCGGCTGTGATCCTTCTAGAGAGTTATCTGGACTCTCTTCATCAATGAGAGGTCGGCGCGGGAAAGGCGGATGTTTTGCAAGGCTCTTCCTGCTGGCGCTGGTGCTCCTAATTGCAGCTGTGGGAGGCGCAGCCTACTTGCTTTCGCAGCCTTACCAAGGGTTCGGCAAGGAAGTGTTTCTAGACTTTGCCAAAGGCACCAGCACTGAGGAAATGGCGAGCCAGCTTGCCTCGGGCGGCGTGATTCGCAGCGAGTGGCTGTTCCTGGCGGCTCGCGCGCTGCAGCCCAAAGCGAGGCTCCAAGCAGGTGAATATCGGTTCTCGAGTCCAGCTTCGATTTGGACAGTATTCGAGCGGATTGTTCACGGAGATGTGTTCTACTACGAAGTAACCATTCCGGAAGGGAGCAACATCTTCGATATCGCAAACGATGTCGATCGGCTTGGGTTCATCAAGGGTGCAGACTTCTTGAAAGTCGCACGAGACCCCGCGCTGATTGAGGACTTGGCACCCGGCGCGCCCTCCCTCGAAGGCTATCTTTTCCCTTCCACCTATCGTCTGACTCGCCGCACGACGGCCTTGCAGGTCTGCCGCATGATGACGGAGCTTTTTCGCAAACGCTGGGACGAAGTGCGCGGCGAAGGGCAAGGAAGCGATGTGAACCGGACCGTCACGCTGGCCTCGCTCATCGAAAAGGAGACGGGCATTCCGTCTGATCGTCCAGCGGTGGCCTCGGTCTATGCAAATCGGCTTAGGCTGCGTATGCCGCTCGATTGCGACCCCACTACAATCTATGCGGCGTTGCTGGAAGGCCGGTACCACGGCGTTATCCACCGCTCCGATCTTGGGAGCGACAGCCCCTATAACACTTATCGGCATGCCGGACTGCCCCCGGGTCCCGTCGCGAATCCAGGTATGGCATCGTTGCGAGCGGCCCTCAAGCCGGCCGAGACGGATTTCCTATACTTCGTGGTACGGCCGGGCAGCTCTGGCGGGTCGAATTTTTCCAGGACATTGGCGGAGCATAATCAGCACGTGCGGGAGTATCGGGCTGGGCGGAAATAACTGGCGAATGGCGCTTCCAGAGTCCGCTTCGGCCTGGTTTCAGACACTCGAAGAGCAGCTTCGACGAACTGAGAAGAAAGCCCGCATCGTCTTTCCCGAAGGAGACGACCCGCGCGTGCGGCAGGCTGCTGAGCGATTGGCAGGAGAGGGCCTGCTTGAGCCGATGCTCGTCACCAAGGACACTGACTGCAGCGATCTGCGGTACGCGCGTTTGTATTATGAACGACGCCGCGCTAAGGGGATTACCGAGGAACAGGCCGCTGGAATCGCCCGCAGGCCGCTGTATTGCGCCGCTCTGATGGTGGCCGCCGGGGACGCTGACGGCTTTGTGGGCGGAGCGGCCAATACGACTGCGGAAACGGCGCGCGCCGCCCTGCATTGCATCGGCACTGCACCAGGTGTTCACGTCGTCTCGGGCTGTTTCATCATGGCTTCGCTTTTTCATTAC
>JANXQZ010000985.1 GCA_025353235.1 Bryobacterales bacterium | reverse complement strand
TCAAGGTGGAGCCGGATGACACGGAGTTAAACGGCGACGGCCGCGATGCCACTCGCGTGGTGTTGCGGGTCACCGATGAATATGGCAACATCCGTCCATTTGCCAGCGGTGCCGTTTCGCTGAGCATCTCGGGGCCTGGAGAACTTATCGGTGAGAATCCGTTTTCGCTTGCGGGCGGCGGAGGGGCGGTGTGGATCCGCGCAAAGGAATCAGCCGGGACCATTCGAGTGGAAGCCAAGCACCCATATCTGAATTCGAAAACGATAGAGATCCGAGTTAAAGCGGCAACTTGGTCGGATCCCGGCTAGGCCTTCGCCGTTTTCTCGATGTTCTTCTCCGCTTCGTTCACGGCATGCGCTCGCTGCTGGACCACGGTATCCAGCTCCTTGATGCTGGCCCAGAGTTGCTCGTCCAATCTCAAGCCTACCTGCGACTCGCTGGCCCACCCAGTCTTGCCAGCCGTCGCGGTCACAAAGGCGGTCTCAAACTTCTCAGCACCTGCGACTGCGGCTTTTAGATTCGCCGATACCCTAACCGTGTTCTTGAGGATCATGTCAATCGATGCTTCAGCCTGCTTCATATTCGCCGTGATTTGCTTTACCTTGTCGGGAGGCATGGTTGCCTTGCCTGCGTTGAACTTCTTCATCCACGCGTCGTTCTCGGCCTCCGCATCCTTGAACATTTTAGATAGGCTCTTCCAGCTTTCGGATAGTTTCGCAAGATTGGCCGTGTGCAGTTGAATTGACCTCTGAAGGTCCTCGGCTTCCTTCTTCATTGGGTCGGAACTAGGGTCATCCTTGTTATCGGGCACGCTCTGGTTGCTCGCGAGCAATCCGATCCGCTTCTTTTCGAAGGTCTGCAACTCCGAGTGAATTTTGATTCCGACCCTTCGCACGGTGTCATTCGCCTGCTTCAGCAAGTCCTGGAGACCTTTCGACCCCTCTGTCAACGTGTCGCCAACTTCGATGGCCGCTAGCTTGACACCCCCGCCAGCCGACTTCTTCTTGGTTTTGGATGGGATCTCGATTCCATCAAATGTCACGTCCAGGTCGATCTTGATGGCGACTTTCTTCATGTACTCGTTGATCTTGCAATAATCGCCGAACAGTCGGGCGACGTCCTTTTCCATTCTCTTGCAAGCTTCGTCGAAGCTTCTTTCGAGAGTGATATGAACCGGACGCAGGAATAAACCGACCATGTCCTCGGGGAAACCTGGCGCTTGCGAATCCGCTTTCTTCAGCGTCGGCTCCATATCCTTCACCGCTTTATCCGAGATCTTATCGCAAACTTTCTTGAGGCTTTCTGTAAATCCCCTGTCCTTGACAATGGCTTTTTGGGCCTTATCGTCAATGCCGATTATGAGTTCAATGCTCATGGGGTGAAGGATGATGTTTTTAGGTTTTGCGGACGCTTTCAACGCTGCCGCGACATCATCTTTCCAGACGTTCCAGTGCATAGATCCTCCAAGGGTTAGAGATATCTTGACACAGTTGCGCCCGGATGAGCGAAGATCATCGTTGCGCTCGGAAAGGCTGCAGCATGTAGACCAGCCCTGCTGCGAGTCCAAGCCCGCCCGCCACCATCAAGCCGGTCCGGGCTGCGCTGGACGAATTGCCGTCAGCAGAGCCGCTAGGCGCAGAAATCGCCTCCAGAGCCGTCCCTACTTCCTTGGCTTCGCCTTTTCGCGCGATATCAGCCTGCGAGATAATTCCAACCAGCCTTTCCTGCCGATCCACAACGGGGAGCCTTCGGATCTGCTGCTTGGCCATCGCTTTAAGCACCTCGCTGTGATCGTCAGTTTCGCGGCATGTGATCATGTCCGCAGACATCACCTCCGACACGCGCGTATCGTAGTAGTTGCGCTGTTCGGCGATAAGCCGCAGCGTCAAATCGCGATCGGTGACAATGCCCGTCAACTTCATCCCAACCCGATCCGACACCACAGGCACAGACCCGATATTGTGCTGTTTCATGAGCATCGCCGCGCGAACCGCGTTGTCTTCCGGCACGCAGAACACTGGCTCGGGTGTCATCAATTCTTTGCAATTCATATTGGCCTCTCGCAATATGACCGTTCCAGCGAGACGAATGTTTCGGTAATCAAAGCGCCTTGCGGTTATACATCGAGCTATATCCTAGCTGCTGCTTGACGTAATCGCGCGGATAGGAAATCTTGACCTCGGTTGCTTGCCCTTTGGAATCGATGTTCGCCGTCAACTCCGGATTGATCCCCGCCCAGTAAGCCGGAAGATTCAGCGTGTTGAATCGAGTTACCACTTGATCGCGTACTTTGGGATCGAAATGCACCCCGTATTTATCCACCAGCTTGCGAATGGCATCATAATCACCTTCGGCCTTGATCCTCATCAGTTCTGCGAGAAGCATGCCTACGCCCTGCCTCATCTTGTCGCAGTCTTTAACCTCCAAATAGTACTTGCCGTTGCGTTCAACCTGCGCGATGGCGCCGGTCTTATCCATGATGTAGTTCACGATCAATTGGCGGTCGCGTTGATGATCCTCTTCGATGGTGTCGCCCTTGGGAATCCGGCGCAGTTGCGTGAGAGGCGCAAGTGCGGCGGAGTAGTACATGGCCTTAGCGACATCGGGATGGGATATAAGCCCAAGCTCTTTCAGCTTCGGGTCCCAAATATTCCAAAGCGCCATCAGATCCGCACGCGCCTCCTCCAGGGTGGAAAAGTATTCTTTGAGGTAGGACTGCGGGTCCGAGGTGAGTTTGGGATTGAGCTTCCCGGATCCATGGCCAATGATCTCGTGCAGGGCGGTGAGAAGCTCGTCCGCCTCGGCTCCGTATTTTGTCGAGATGCGAGCCTCCTCAGGTCCGGCACTGAACTCGTTCACGATAGAAACGCCGCCCGCCGCAGTCAGCGCCCGCGTGCTGCCTGTAAAGATGAAACTCTTGCTTCCGTACTTCTCGTGAATCTCATTTTCGTTCGGCAGATTGTCGCCGGTCGTCGTCACATGGAAATCCGCGGTTTCGATTACGGTCTCCACCGCCTTTGCGACGGGCGGCTTCACTCCTTGTTTTCGATATTGAGGTGCCCACGGAGCGCGATTCTCGAAGTACTGGGCATTGTCGGCGATTTTGTTCATTAGACTGGTGACTCGCTCGTCGGTGATGCTGACGAAACTTTGCGCGGTTCCCTTGGCGCCCCGAGCGTCACGATACACTTCGATGAAGCCGTTGGCGAAGTCTACAGTAGCGTTGTTCTGCACCCAGTCAATGCCGAAGCGGATCCAGTCTTGAGGCTCGCCAGTCTGGTAGAAGCGAATGAGATCGGCGATCACCTTGGCTTGGGCCGGCTCTGCGACGGATTGCGCCTGTTGCAGGTAGGAGATCGCTTTCGCGAGGAACTCCGAGTAGCGGCCCGGCTTGATTCCGGCATCGGGAGTTCCAGCGCGGTAGATCTGTTCGTCTAAATGGCCGCTCTCCGATTTGACTAGCCGCGAGTTCAGAGGGTGCGTGTCTTTGAAGCCGCCGAGGTCGGCCATGCTGACACCCAGGTAGAAGTTATTCGAACTGGCCTGGAGGATATCCTTGCCGCCCTTGGGGCTTTTCGCGGTCATCATGGGCTCGAAATCGGGGTCGAAGAGAGAGGGCCGGAGTTCGTCGATTTCCTTTTGAAACGCGGGAGCGAACCTCCCGCGAGCGGCAGCTTTAAGCTCATCGTAGGTGAACTCGGGCATTATCTTCTGCGCCGTATTGTCGTGATGGTTGCCTCGGTTGGCCCAAAAGAGCTTGGTGAAGGCTACGACTTTGGCGTAAACGGCTGGGTCGATCCCGTCAGGGTTGGCCACGATCGTTTCAAGAAGAGCCTTCTGGCGCAGACCGAAGCGAGAGAGTTGATCGTAGATGATGGGGTCGATCGCAATGGCGGCTTGGCTCAGCCAATAGGCGAGAGCTTGCTGCTTGGGCGTAAGCTTTTCAAAGCTGGAGGCTTCAATTTGCAGGAAGCCGGTAGAGCCAACTCGATCAACGAGGACGCGGTTTTCCTGGGAAAAGGCGGTCAGACATAGGGTGCAAAGAAGGACGGAGTATTTCATGTATGCTCCAAAGCCATGGGCGGACTTCATACTTGGAGTCTACCCCCGGCCGCTTACTTGAAAATCACGGGGTGGGTCTTGCCGCAGGTGAGACAGATCTGGCGGCCACTTATCGGCCAACCCAAACGATGAAAGGTACGACACCACCAAAAGGAAAGACGCTGGAACAGAGGCACGTGCTACTCAGTATAGAGTCTTTGCAGCCTTGCTAAGTTCTTGAGCTGCATCTGGCCCGGATGAGGCCGAACTTCTCAACGGTGAAGTCGAGGAACACTCTGGAGATCGACTGCTTCGTCTACGGAATCGGGCTCGAGGATTGCGCAGCAGGCTTCGCCTCTTCCACCAATTCGATTCTAATCCTATCGGGTCCTTCAATAAACGCGACCTTGAGCTTGCCCCCCAGGATCGATTTGGGCTCGTCAGTCACCTTCACGCCGTCCTTCTTTAAGCGCGCGATTGTTTCCTCCAGGTTGTCCACACTGAAGCCAATGTGGTCCGTGACATGTCCTTTCGTGGATTCAAACTCGGTGCGGTTCTTCCACACGTCGGGCCACTGCTTCGGTGCATACTGGGATGGAAAAATGATGAAGTTGACGTTGTCCATCGTCAGCGACATGGAAGGCCCTATCTGGAAGCCTTTGTAAAAATGCGGCTCGGGGGAAGGCGTGCCTCGCCCGCGTCGAACGAGTCCAAACTCTTTCATATACCAGTCGCCGGCCGCGATCGGATCTTTGCTCAACAGATGAATGTGGCCAAAGCGATGGTGATTAGCTGTATTCATCTCGATCAATTGGCCATCCGGCCCTGCGACGTAAGCATAGTAAAAAATGTCCTTGGCGGTACCACCGCCGATGTCGCTGATGTCCGTAATCGGAGTCTCGAACTTCGCACCGCTGTCGAGCTGTTTTTGATACGCCTCTTTCATGTTCTCCGCGCCCCAGCCAATATGCCAGACTGCCGACGTGATGTCGGACTTTGGAGGCTCATCCACCTTGCTGAACAGGAGCCACGATTTCTGGGTCCGTACTGCCGGGATTGCCCCCGCGAAGGTCGCCTTCTCGGAGTCGAAATGAGAGGTGTAGAAATCGATCGCGGCTTTCGGGTCGGTCGAATTGAGATGAACGTGATGGAAGTGGGCGAGCTGCGGCGGTTGATCCTGCGAGAAAGCGGAGATGCTAAACGCCAGCACCGCGGCAACTGGAATGGAACGGGGATTTCTCAATACATCAGCCTCGCAGCACCTGCTCTCCTCACTGTTTGAGCATAGCTCAACGATCATGAAATGGCGCAAGGTGATCATCGTGCGATATCAGCTTCATTTGAGTGCCCTTTCAGGCAGCACATCCCGCGATCATCCTGAAGTGCGGGAAAAGAGCGAGAGCAGTCCCGCCATCGACGATGGCTTCCGCACGGCCGCCACGCGTCCCGCAAGCTTGTCGGCGAGAGCTGCGACGCTCTTGCCAAAACTGCTTGATCCAGGTATTAGTTTGCCGGCGAGCAATGCTTTCTGAATCGCCGCGTGGTCGCTTGGTAATAAATGGGTCACTTCCATCCCGATCGCGCTGGCGATTAGATCCTCACTCAAGCCAACTTGACGGTCGTACCGGTTCACAATCAGCCGGATCTTCCAGCGCCCGATCCCATTCGATTCCAGATACTTCAGAGCGCGCTGAGCCGCCTGCAGCGCGAGAAGCTCGTTTGTGGTAACCAGCAAAATCTCGTCGCTGAGGGCTGCTTGCGACAGGGTCCAAGCCCCATGCGCCGCCCCGGCGTCCGCGATCGTAACATCATAATGATAACGGGCATAGTCGAGGATCGGGCTCGCATCAGTGAAGTCCACTTCGCCATCGGGCAGGGTTTCGGGCGCAACCAGGACGTCAACCCCATCCCTCTTCGCCACCATGCCGTTCCAAAGGTCGGTATCCATATCGGAAGCCCTCTGCAAGACATTTGCAAAGCTGAACTGCGGCTTAAGCTTAAGCAGAAAATCGACCACCCCGGTCAGCGGGTCCAGGTCTGCCAGCAGCACTCGGTTTGACCCCAGCCGTTTCCATTGATAAACCAGGGCGCAGGCGAGTGTCGTGGCCCCGCAGGCACCTTTTACTGGAATGACGGAATAGATTTTCCCGGGCGCCGAGGCCGTTCGAGCCGGCAACAGTTTGACTAGCTTCTGCAAGGCGGACTGGACTTGCTCAGCGGTAAACGGGGCGATCAGGAAATCGCTTGCGCCCAGCCTTAGGCAACGCAGGATGAGGTCCGGGTTTCCCGCTGGCAAAAGGGCGATGATACCCAGTTTGGGATCGTGCCGCAACAACTCCGGGAAAAGATCCAGCGCCGGGTCGTCCGCTTTGCTGATTTCCACGAAGCAGAATTTAGGCAGGTCCGTTTTGCAGAAGGCGGACAAGTCGGCCCGCGAAGCCCCAACCGGCAACTCCACCGCCGCGGAGAGCGGCAAATAGGGTGCAAGCAGCGGAGTTAAGTCACGCTTGGTAAAGGGTTTAACCCCGATGAACAGCACCTTGCAGCGCCCGCCGATTCTATTGATTTCTACCTGGGACATAGCCGTCGAGTACTCGGGCGTCACAAACGCCTAAGTTCTGAATCGACATTGTGCGGAATAGTATGAGAACGTTTCGCCCGTTTCGCAACTATAACTTCGAACGCTGTCGCCGATAAGGTTCACATGGTCCTGCCAGGGATCTTTTCAACAAGGGGACGCTCACAAGCGAATAGATGACGGAAACGATAAAACGATCAGCGGTTGCGGTCTGCGACACTCAACCTATTACGGCCGAAGGGCTAAAAAGACTACTCGGGCCCTGTCCAGATCTCGAATTCAGCGACATGGTCGATTCTCTTGACTTGGCCACCATGCTGTTGCGGCGGCGCACGCCTGACATCATGGTCATCGACAAAGGCCTTGGGATGCACTGCGTGTTGGAATGGCTGAACAATATGAGGCTGCTGCCCACCATGCCCGCAATTGTAGTCTGGGGTGTCTCCATGACGGAAGCGGAAGCGCTTCGGCTTTTGCAATCGGGAGCGAAAGGCATCGTTCGAAAGACCGCAAACCTGGAAGCGTTGCTGGCTTGTTTCCGGACCGTTGCCACGGGACGCAGTTGGATGGAGGATTCCGTGTTCCGCGATTCCATTCGGTCCGAGCGCTACGAGCGTTCCGATCTGACTGCGCGTGAACAGCAGGTTCTGGAACTGGTGGAGCAGGGCTTCAAAAATAAGGAGATCGCGATGGAGCTGGGCATTCGCCCAGGGACCGTCAAGATTCACCTCAAGCATATTTTCGAGAAGACGGGCGTGCGCGGCCGCTACGGTTTGGCGATTTCCGGACTGAAAGAAAAGGGAATGGTTTCGCTCGCGAACTGACCACCCAAACAGCATCAGAGTAGACGATAGTTGGCAGGGTGTGCCCACACTTCTTTGCAGCGGCGTGTCACACCTTGTACTTACCTGCATCTAACCCTTGATGAGCCGTTTAAGAAACTTCTGGAGAAGTTTGTTCGATGTGCGCCCAGGCGAATACCTGCGCACCACTTGCATGACGCTGTACCTAATGCTGGTGCTATTCGCCTATTACATCCTGAAGCCCGTTTCTCGAGCCATTTTCCTCAACAAATTCGATATTGACAAGCTTCCCTGGCTGTACGTTCTTATCGCAGCCGTAGGGGGCATACTAGCCTATTTCTATACCAAGCTGGCCGTGAATTCGTCCCTG
>JANXQZ010000911.1 GCA_025353235.1 Bryobacterales bacterium | reverse complement strand
TGCTCCTTTGATAGACTCAAAGTTCGTTTAGCCGTGACACCTCCCTCCCGCACTGTTTTCGCGATCTTCCTCCTGGCATCCTTCGCAGGCACGCCGCTCTCCGCCGACAAGAAGAAGAGAACTTCGGATGAAGACGGCATGACTCTCGAAGTATCCACCAAGGAGAAGAAAAAGAAGAAGAGCGACGAAATGACTCAGACCCTTCCACCACCTAAGGAAGCGCCCAGCGCTGTGGCGGCGGAGACAGACCGTCTCTTCTTCCAAGTGTCGCCGCTCTCCTCCAGAGGTCTGCTATCGCAACAGGCACGGGACGCCATGCGTACGTTATTGCGCTCCCCTCATGGAACCGGCATCGTGAAGATGCGCGCTTTCGTAGCCGGGTCGGGCGACATGCGGCGCATTCAGGAGATTGCCGGCGAGGTGTTCGGCGAAAAGCACTTGGCTCTTCCAGCCCTCAGCGTTGTGCAGGCAGGAGCTCTGCCGATGGAAGGCGCCCAGGTGGTGATCGAAAGCATCGGCGTAGATAAAAGGCCGTTGAATCCAAATGGAGTGGCGTTCTTATCGGGCCAGGCGACCGGTTCCGTGGAACAATCGATCGATCAACTCAAGACGGTTCTGCGTGCCGGGGGCATGGAGCCCGGGGATCTCCTGAAGGTGACGTGCTTCGTCAGTGCGCTCGAGGAGAGCAGGAGCGGGCGGTCTGTTCTCGAAGCAACGTTTCCAGGGGCTGCCATAAATGTCGTGCAAATGCAGCGCTTGCCTGTGAGTCCAGCAGCCGAGTGCGAGGGCGTTGCGCGTCTGCGAAAATCGCCGGAGAAGGCCCTTACCTACTTGAATCCGTCCGGGATGGAGACTTCGCCGAACTACTCGCAGTTGACCCTGGTGCGGTCGCCTAAAGTGGTGTTCACCAGCACGCAGATGGGCTTTGGAACGCAGGAAGGCGACGTGAGGCTCGCGTTTGATCGCCTGCAAAAAGCGCTTGGCACGGCCAATTCGAAGCTCGACAGCTTAGCGATGTCGAGCGTATACTTGACCTCCATGGCTATGGCTGACAAGGTCCGTAAGGTTCGGAAGACGTTCTTCAGCGAGTCGAGTCCCCCTGCGAGCACGTTCCTCCCCTTTGAAGGACTGCCGTCGCTGGACGCTTCCTTTGGAGTGGATGTGGTGGCGGTTCCAGAGTAGTAAGGCGAGGGCGATAGAATCGGTAATGATGCGTTTGTCGATCTTTCTCTCCGCCGCCGTGGTCTGGGCTGGCTCTGGAAACCCCGAACTGCAAATCGCTCGTGACCGGCAAGATCGCGCCACCCTGGAACGAATCGCTGTCGAGTACCGGACCGCAGCCGAAAAACAACCGAGCGATGCAAATTCCCAATACCAACTGGCTTTGGTGGAATCCTATGGGGCCGAGGTTGCGGTGGAGTTGCGCGATAAGGCGAAGGGCCGCGAGTTGGCCGAGGCCGGCATCAAAGCAGCCGAAAAGGCGGTGGCACTGAATTCCAATTCGTCGGAGTTCAACCGCTTGCTGGGAACGCTCTGCGGTCAAATGATCTCGAGCGCCGGGCTGACAGGCGTCCTTAAGTACGGGAAATGCGCGCTGAATTCGATCAACAAGGCCATTGAACTCGATCCGAAATCCTCTGATGCTTATCTGAGCCATGGCGTAGGAAACTACTACCGGCCTTCGACGTTTGGAGGGGGCATTGAGCTCGCCATGAAGGACTTTCAAAAAGCGATCGAGTTGAACCCCAAGTCGGCTGACGCGTATCTTTGGCTGGGCTTGGCGCTGCGCAAGGAAAATAAGCCCGCCGAGGCTCGCAAAGCCTTTGAGAAGTCTCTTGAATTGAATCCGAATCGCGTCTGGACCAAGCAGCAACTCGAAAAAACTCCGGCTCCGTAGATGATAGATCGGCTTGCGATAGCCTGCGCCATCGCTGTCATCACGCTGCTTGGATTTTTCGTCTTTCCCGGCCACACGTTCCTTCACTCCGATACGCAGATCTATGTTCCGATGATGGAGCATATCTGGGACCCGTCCACCTTTCCGCGCGATTTAGTCGCTACTAAGCCGCACCTCTCGTACACGATTTACGATGAGGTGGCGATTGGAATTCGACGGCTGACTGGCGCGTCATTTGAGACTGCGCTGGTGGTTCAGCAAGTAATTTTTCGGGCACTGCAGATTCTGGGTTATTATCTGCTCGCGACGGCGCTGCCGCTACCGCCAATGCTGGCCTTAATCGTAACCGCCATCGCAGGATTGGGCGCGAGTATTGCAGGTCCGTCTGTTCTGTTGACGGAGTACGAACCGGTCCCGCGCGGATTTGCGGTGGCTTTGGTTTTTCTTGCGATGGGTTTAGCGGCTCACGATCGTCACGTACTGGCATCGTCCGCAGCTTCGCTCGGGTTCCTGTATCACGCCCCCACCACCATTCCGTTTTGGCTTTGCTTTTTCACTTTCGTAATCTGGCGCAGACGATGGCGGGCGTTTGTGCCTGTCGCTATGGCAGTGGTGGTGATCCTGATCGCTGCCCATTTTCAGGTAGGCGTCTTTGAAAGGCAGAAATTTCTATTTCGGCTCGATTCAGAACTGGAGCGTTTGCAGAAGCTGCGAGCAGCCTACAACTGGGTAGGGAACTGGGTCGGCTCGTTAATGTGGCAATACGGAGTGCTCTGGGTTGCCTCCATGGTGGCCTTCTGGCGCGTTCGTCCCCAGGCCGGGCGAATATTTTGGATAGGGCTTCCTATCATCGGCCTTCTCAGCGTGCCGGCTTCCTATGTGCTGCTAGACGTCTTTAAGTGGGGCCTGATCTCGGAAGTGCAGCCAGCCCGCGCACTTCTTTTCGTGACGGCTGTGACTATCCTTCTAGGCGCAGCGGCAGGCATTCGCGCTGGATTGTCAAAGCGGTATGTCGAGGCAGTTGTTTGGTTCGTCCTGCTATTTGCGATTCCTATGCGTTCCTGGGCGACATGGCCAGATGCCGGACAGTGGCTGCTCGTTTTCGTGCTGGCTCTCAGTTTGGCTTCGCTTGTTCGTTGGGAACGAATTGCCTGGACGGTGCCCCTCGGCGCGTTCCTTCTCATACCATACGTGGGCCGGGTTCAAAATTATCCGCAGCTCGAAACTACGGACCTGGTTCAGCTGGAAAACTACGCGCGTGAGAACACGCCGAAGGACGCGATGTTCCTGTTCGCGGGCGCCGGGCATCGTCTCGAACCTGGGATTTTTAGAGCCCGTGCGCTACGGTCTGTCTACGTAGATTGGAAGTCGGGCGGTCAAGTGAATTACTATCGTTCTCTCGCCGAGGAATGGTGGATGCGCTGGGAGCAAGTAAATGAGTTGAAGGATCGGAAACCGGATGTAGTCGAGCTAGCGGGTCTCGGGATTGACTACCTGGTTTCGAGTGGACCAAGCAAGCCGGAAGGCCTCCAATCGATCCCAATGGAGACCTGAGCACGCGGAAGACAATTCCGGGCGTTCTGCTGGAGCTTGATCCGCGGCGCTCGTACTTGC
>JANXQZ010000910.1 GCA_025353235.1 Bryobacterales bacterium | reverse complement strand
CGGCCAGGAGATTTCCAGAACTGCCCACAGACGCGTGCCACTCCGATTCAACGTTGTGCAGATCCAGCCACAGGCGCCTGCACTGAGGACGCAACTGGGCTTCGTACGGAGTGCTCCAAAAATGTTCCAGAACCCCAAGGTCGTAGCGCCGATCCCCAACTATCCTCGCTATCTCGTTTTCAAATCCCGAAAAGCGGTCCAACAACGGCGGACGATTCGCAGCAGTTCGCTTCAGATTACGCATGGCGCGCGCGTAGGCGGACTTGGAATGGAACGGCAACTCGATCACATGCACGCAACGCGCGGCACCCGGACGGAAAGAGTCGCGCGGATCAGGAGCCCCAGGCTGCCGGAATGTGATCACATCCACCACATAGTGCTGGATCATATATTCGAAGAGCGAAGCGGACCGCAAGGCTCCTCCGCCGATCATGGGAAAAGGCGGCTCGGGCGAGAGGAAGAGAGCACTAGGTACTGTCATGAATTACTGCCGATGCTCAAGCATTGTGGGGCAGCCAATCCTGGCTGCAGCCGGCTTTCGAGCCGGCTTTCTCGGGGGTACAAGAACTCCTCGGCCGGCCGGAACAAGCCGCCTGGAAAGGCGGCTGCAGCCAGGATTGGCTGCCCCACAAAGCAGCATAGGCGGAAGAAGTTAGATTATTGTAATCCAAAAATGCCTTAAGATTTTCGGCGGAATCGCTTGACGGCTTCTGCATACACCTCGCGTGTTTTCCGAGCAGTCTCCTCCCAGGAAAACTCTGCGGCTTGCTGGAGCGAGCGCTTTCGCAGATTCGCCAACAAGGCCGGATTCTCGATGGCGGACGTCAGAGCCTCCACCCAAAGCTCGGGCTTTCCAACGTCGAGCGTTAGCGCCGCATCCCCTGCTGTTTCGAGGATGGCCGGATCTTTCGACGTGATTACTGCCGCTCCGCATTGCATGGCCTCCAGCACGGGCAGCCCGAACCCTTCATAAAGCGATGGATAGACGCAAGCCAGGCATCCCGAGTAAAGTTCGGGCAAACGCTCATCGGGAACCGAGCCCAGCACATGCAGCCCTGGTTCGGTCTCAAGCATTGGAAAGTCTTCGCGGCGGCGTCCAACCAGCACTAAATCGACCGCATGCACCTTGCGAACCTCGCGCCAGGCTTCGAGCAGCAGGCCGATATTCTTGCGCGGTTCAAGGGTCCCGACGAAGAGAAAGTAGGGCACAGCGGGAGCCCGCGTTTGGATGGGCCGAAACAAAGTCGAGGCGGCATGAGCGACGCTGATAACCCGACCTGGAGGCAGCCGAAATCTCTCGATAGCCGCCCGGCGAATCGCTTCCGATGGAGTAAGCACCAGAGTGGCCAAGCCCAGGCGCAAGAGGACAGGCGTGCGTTTGCGGACGCGGTCGGCTGCGCTGTGCCAGGACGGGTTCAGCCAGGGCGACAGGTCGTGCAGGCTCAGGACAGTGGGGCTGATCGGCACGTAAGGCACGGCATAATCGGTTCCGTGAAATACATTGATGCGCCGCCGCGAGATCTCGTTCTGCAATCCCCACAGCCACCAGCGCCGTTCGAGTATGCCCCCTGTTCCGCCGCCTTTCTTCAAGTTAGGCAGGCTTGCACCGGGCATCTCGAAGGCTTGGTCGGACAGCAGCCAGAGCTCGTCCTCGGGGAAGCACTCGGCCAGCTTGACGGCGATCTCCGACGTATAGCGCGACACTCCCCCGGTGAGTTCCGTCAGCGGCGTGGCGTCGAGCGCTATCTTCACCACTCGATGATACTGACGATTCGGCTACAGTAGAACTGTGAATATCGCGAAACGCTGCATCGTGAAACCCGGATCTAAGTTGCAGCTGAAAGACATAGATCCTGCAGATACATTGGGAGTGGAGAGGGACGACGAGCTTCTCCAGAAAAATGTAGAGCGTTTGGGGGAACTGCAACACCTGCTGTACGCCGACAAGCGGCACGCGCTGCTGATCGTGCTGCAGGCTTTGGACGCGGGCGGCAAGGATGGCACCATTCGGCACGTGATGTCGGGCGTGAACCCGCAAGGCTGCGAGGTCACCGCGTTCAAGGCTCCGTCGAGCGAAGAGCAGGCGCATGATTTTCTTTGGCGCATTCACAATGCGGTGCCTAAGTTGGGAGATATCGGGATTTTCAATCGCTCTCAGTATGAAGACGTGCTGATCGTGCGAGTGCACAAGCTGGTGCCGAAGGAGGTTTGGTCCGGGCGGTACGAGCAGATCAACGAGTTTGAAAGGATGTTGTCAGAGAATAACGTCACGATTTTGAAGTTCTTCCTGCACATCAGCAAAGACGAGCA
>JANXQZ010000902.1 GCA_025353235.1 Bryobacterales bacterium | reverse complement strand
GCGAGGGCAGAATATCGTGGGAGCGTTGATCAGCAATCTCACTCCATCGCTGATCAATGAGGCGCGTTTCAGTTATCTGCCGAACCTGATTAACCTGCAGGCTTTTCAGCAAGGAACTAATTTCTATGCGCAGGCGGGAGTTCCCGGGTTTGAAGACACGGGGCATCGTCCGGGCGTCGCGGGGTCGTTTCCAGACTTCTCCTGGAGCAACTACGCTTCGCTGAGCGGGTCCACTTTCGATCAGCGTCCGAAGACGCAGGATTTGAAGGTAACGGAGTTCAACGATAGCGTGACCTGGGTGAAGGGGCGGCATATCGCGAAATTCGGCATGCAGTTCCGGCACTGGGTCCCGCTCTTCACCGATAGCGGCGTGTATGAGGGACAGTGGACTTTTAACGGAAGCAGCACGCAGAACAAGGCCAAGCCGGCCGGCACCGGCGATGCTTATGCGGACTTCCTTCTGGGCGTTCCATTTTCGGTGAGCCGCAACTTCCCTGCCGATACTTTCGGCGGCTATGCGAACTATTGGCACTTCTTCGCGCAGGACGATTTCAAGGTGAATAGCCGGCTGACTTTGAATCTGGGTTTACGCTACGAGTATTCTCCTTGGCTCAACGGATACAAGGGGCAGGTGGGCACGTTCCTGCCGAAGTCTTCCAAGCCGATCGCCGTGCAATCGATTAATCTTGGTGCGCAGTTCGCAGCGCCCACGGCGGATGCTCTCTTCGGGAATCTCATCCAGACGTGCAGCCAGGCGGGGATTGCCGCCAACTGCACCGCCACGGATAAGACGCAATGGGCGCCTCGTCTAGGTTTCTCATGGAGGCCATTTGGCGAGAAAACGGTGGTTCGCGGCGGTTATGGGATCTTCTACGAAGTGGAGAGCAGCGGCAATCGCGTGAATCACAATATGGTTCCGTATCAGCTCAACGAGACTGTTTTCAACGACGGACTGCGGACCATGGCGAACTTCTTCACGGGTCGTCCGATTGGGGGGGTTGCCACGGCTCCGAGCTTGGCTGGAGGGTATCCGAACATGCCCATGGGATACGACCAGCATTGGAGTTTTGGCGTGCAGCGGCAACTGCCGGCCAACTCCGTGGTGGAGGTGAATTACGTCGGCAACCGGGGAGTGAACTTGTACGAGGGGAATCCGATTAACGATCCGGCGGCTGGTCCGGGAGGGATTCAGGCTAGAAGACCGTACCCTTTGTTCGGCGGCATTACTTACAACGGGCAGGATAATTCGACCATTTACAACGCGCTGCAGGCGAAGCTGGAGAAGCGTTTCTCGGCGGGTCTGTGGTACTTGGTTTCCTACACGTGGTCAAAGAGCATTGGAGTGTCGAACACTCCCGCGGTGGGGGGAGATTATGCCTACGAGCGAGCAGTGACCGCGTTCGACATACCTCAAAACTTGACCATGAGCGCCGGGTTCGAGTTGCCGTTCGGGAAGGGGAAGAGGTTTCTAGCTAATTCAAATCGATTCGCCATGGGGGCGCTCGGCGGGTGGCAGTTGCAGAGTATCGTGATTTTGCGTAGCGGCCGCCCATTTACTCCGAC
>JANXQZ010000867.1 GCA_025353235.1 Bryobacterales bacterium | reverse complement strand
CGTCTGACGGGCGGACGATTATCCATCACGCAGTGTTTAGCGAGGAGTGGGTAACGAGCAGGTGAGATTCGCGGGGAAGAGGAGAGCAGGCAGCATAGCCGCCTGCTCTTTACGCCTTGGAGGAGCGTACTAATCGTATTTGATTATTCAGTGTAAAGCCGCCCCAACTTCTCTCAAATTATTTTCGACAATTTTTAAGAAAGTTTCGACGCGCCGGCCGTCGCCTTCACGCGGTAGAACGCCGGGTCGATTCCGTACCGCAACTGGTAGGCGTCTCGAATACTGGATTCGAAGAGATCCACCGCCGACGCTTGCAGCAGATTTACGGTGCAGCCTCCGAATCCGCCGCCAGTCATGCGCGCTCCATGCACCCCCTCAATCCGGATCGCGTGGTCAACCAGAAAGTCCAGTTCTTCGCAGCTTACCTCGTAGTCGTGCTGGAGGCTGCGGTGGGATTCCACGAAGAGGCGGCCCATCGCACCAACATCTCCGCTGCGGCATGCCGCCACAAATTGCTCCACTCGCAGATCTTCGGTGACGACGTGACGCGCTCGCTGGAGAATGATCGGGTCAGTGATTCGGCTCAATGCATCGAGCGAAGCATCGCGTAGGCTTTCCACACCCAGGGTCGCGGCGGCCCTACCGCACTCGGCCACCCGATCCCGGTAAGCTCCCTGTGACAACTCATGCTTCACCAAAGAATTGACGGCCACGATGGCCAGGCCTGCGGGGAGAGCAACCGCTTCATGGTCTAAGCTCCGACAATCGATCTTTACGGCTGACCCGTCCTGGCCGAAGACCGATATGTACTGGTCCATGATGCCGCAGGGCACGCCGACAAACTCGTTTTCGGCGCGGCGGCACAGCTTGACCAGGTCCAGCCTGGGGGCATGCTCGAGATCCCATCCAGCGGCAAGAGCGGTGGACACCTCCAAGGCCGCGGACGAGCTCAAGCCTGACCCGACCGGCACCGTGCTGTATATCAAGATGTCCCGGCCCCGCGCCATCGGAATTTGACGGATCACTCCGATCACGTAGTCGGTCCAATCCTTGGCCGGAACAAGCGAAGCCAACCGGTCGATCGGCCATTCTCGCCCTTCATCCAGATTCAGCGAGAAGACCCGCAGCACGCCGTCGCGGTTCGGGGCCGACGCCGTGTAGCAGGCGAAATCAATCGCAATCGGGCAGACGAAGCCGAGATTGTAATCGGTGTGCTCTCCGATCAGGTTCACCCGGCCAGGCGCGCGAAACACATCCGGCGTTGCGTTGAACCTTTTCTCGAAAGCCTCGATTACGAGCTGCGCCGTGATAGCCACAGCATCACACTCCCGAATACCAGCATGGACGCACCGCTGTACAGGTTGATGTTGACTTGCGTCAAGGCAGCCCGAGCTTCCGGGCGGATGAGGCCCGTGATTAGCAAGATTATTCCGACGCTCGAAAAGAAGAGCCCGATGGATGTTCTTAGGTCGCCCATGTTAGTAGAAGATCAAGTTCAAGGCTAGCAGGCAAACGCCCACGATGATGGCCAGGGTCACAGGTTTCATGTACCACTCTTTCTCATGCATTTGATCGCGAGGAATGTCCGTGTAGCCGTAGACTAGATTGGTCAACTCCGACACCGGCTTGGGCGTCGTCAACAGGCTGACTGCGGTTGTGACCAGCATGCAGGTGGACCACGCAAAAATTGCTATCCAGAAATTCTGAGCCATCGTGGAAGGAAAGCTGTGCAGCGTGGCGATCCAGCCGCCTTTGGCTTCAGCCACCGTGAGGCCGTGGGTGCAAGCCGCCGCCGTGGTGCCTGCGAGCAGCCCGGTGAAGGCTCCATGCCCGGTGGTGCGCTTCCAGAACATTCCCAGCAGAAACGTTGCGAACAGGGGAGCGTTTACGAACCCGAAGATGAGCTGGAGAAAATCCATGATGTTGTTGAAGTGCGTTGCCAGATAGGCCGTCGCAACGGAAAGCGCCACGCCCACGAGCGTCGTGATCCGTCCTACCAAGAGATAGTGCGCGTCAGGAGCCTTGGGTCGGATGTAGCTTTGATACAGATCGTAGGTGAAGACAGTGTTGAACGCCGTCACATTGCCGGCCATGCCCGACATGAACGAAGCCATTAGCGCGGTGAGGCCCAGGCCAAGCATTCCAGACGGGTAAAACTGTGCCATGAGAGTAGTGAGGGCTTGGTCATAGTCCGGACCGCCGGAAGCCTTGAGCGGGAGCGAGTAGCCCACGTTGCTCTGCGATAAAGCCAGGGCTGCTATGCCGGGTACGAT
>JANXQZ010000824.1 GCA_025353235.1 Bryobacterales bacterium | reverse complement strand
GGCGATTTGGCCGGCTGGAAAGCCGGCTGCAGCCAGGATTGGCTGCCCCACAGAGCAGCCTGATGTTAAGACTAAAAGCGGAGCCTTAAGCCAAACTCCATGGACCTCGATTGAGCGCCGTTGGGGGTTGTGAACTGGTTTGTAACCACACCAAACGTGCTCGGATTATCCAGATTCAAATTGCTCGAGCTGGTGTTGAAAGGATCGTCCGGTTGGAAATGATTCAGCACGTTCGTAATCTGGAACAACAGCGTACCTCCGATGTGCTCAGTCGCCCTGAAATCCTTCGACACCGTAGCGTCCAAATTCCAGAAGCCAAATCCGCGGATCACGCCCGCGCCTCCAGAATTCGTATCGACGCCTAAGATCGGACGTCGAAATTCAGCATAAACGGCTGCAGGATCCTTGAAAATATTGATGCCCGATCCGCCCTTCGCAGGATTGCCCGCCGATCCCACTGAGCTGCTCGACGTGACGTTGAAATTCGCCGAGCTTCCACCCGTGTAGGGCGAAGCTCCTGCAGCCTCTTCGAAGTTTGCCGAATTGCTGCCCCCATAGACTTCGCCGAAAGCCTGGGCATTGATCCCTACGTTCACCCTTTCGGGAATGCCGCTGCGCCACGTGAAGAGGGGCGCAATGCTCCAACCGCCTAGAACATGTCCCACTAGGCCATGCTGGTTTTTGAAGAAGGGAGGCTGATAGAGCATCAACAGGCTATATACGAACTTGTAATCGAACGGCTGCACGCCGTAGGTTCCAAAACTCTTGAAATTGTACGGATCCGGCACCGTGATAGAACTGCTGGCCTGGTTCACGCTTCCGGTGCCCAGCGCGCGGCCCCATGTAAAATTGGAGCGCGCGGTCAGTCCTCTCCAATCCTTAGCGGTGAACGACATGAAAGCAGCGTTGTAGTTGCCGTGCCCCAGCGAATTGATGAATTGAATGGAGGAAAGCTGCGTTGCCACATTGCCACCGAGCGCTGGCACGGCGAGCAGGGTGCGGCCCTGCGTCCAGCCCGGAGCTTTGTTGAGATTCAGCCACAGACTGTACACCTGCGTGCTGGTGATGTTTGCCTTTTCATTCGAGGCCACGGCAGCGGTGCAGCTTGCAAACTTGGCGCAGTAGGGAGAACTCGCCCCACCGAGGGCCGCTTCGAAGAAGGGCTGTGTGGTAATCGCTTGGCCACCGGTTACTTGCTGGTACAAAGAGGAGTAGGCCTTCGCAAAGCTCTGCCCGCCCAAAGTGTACATGTACGGGACCGCATCCAGGTTGATCACCTGAAACTCGTTGGCGATCTTCCGTCCGATGTAGCCGACTTCCATGGTCAGCTTGTTGGAAAATGCTCGCTGTACCGTGAAGTTAAACTCATCGGAGTGATTGGGTCGCAACTTTGGATCCAGCACCGATCCATCCGCCGCTGCTGCGTTTCCGTTGAGGCCGGGGAAGTACGGCTGCGCCAAAGTTTGAGAAACGTTGGGCAGAGGGGCTACCAGCCCATCCGCGCCGATGCGGAATGCGTTTTGGGGAGTAACCCCACCCGGTCCAAGACACTGTCCTGAGGAGCTCGCCCCGATGCAGGAAACCGCTTGCAGCAGGCCCGTGCCAAGCAGCGGGACCAGAACCAAGTCCACGCCGTTAAGCCGACCGTAAATGCGCCCGTAGCCGCCGCGAATCACTGTCTTGCCGTTCCCCACGATACTCCCGAGGATTCCGTCGTGGAAGCTCGGATTCCAAGCAGCAGAGAGTCGCGGGCTAAAGCCAGCATAAAATGGCGAAAACGGATACTTGTGATCGCCGTTCACGTTTTGGATGGTGGAGAAGCCCACGGTGGGATTGTAGTTTTGGCCAGCCAAGGCAGCGGTAGCCTTGGTCTGCATAAATTGCTGGACTGATATCGGCTTATTCGCTTCGTCAACAAGTTGGACCTGTTTGCCGTTGATCTCATACGGCGGCATGGCAAGACCCCAGCTAAGGCCGTATGTCAGGGTCAAATCGGACCGCAAGTGCCAGGTATCGGAGACGTACAGGTTGTACGAAGGAATTACGCTTTGATCAAAGCCTGGAGTTCCAACCGGATTGAGCGTGAGCTGCTTTCCGGAGCGGGAGTACATTACCTGAGGCTGGGTGACAATCCCCAAAACTTCGGTATACAAGTTTGTGTAATTCGTAAGCTGATTTGTAGCCAAGCCAGTTGGAACCGGGTAACTCGTGTTGCTGATCCCCGATCCGCCGAATATCTGATAAGTAGGTGACGTGTCGATTCCTACGCCATTGTCGTTCCGTCCGTGATAATCGAAATTTCGCTGATATGTTCCACCCAACTGGATGAGGTGGTTCCCCTTTAGCCAGCTCGCGCTGTCATTCAGCACGTAATCGTGGCCGTCCCAGAATCGCTGGCGGACGTCCTGCGAATTGACGTTATAGGGAATCAGCGCATTGCGCGACTCCCCGCCGATTTCCAGTGCGCCGCCGAGCCCAGGCAATTGAGGCGGACCTGCTACCGTGCCCCATTGCCAGTAGTTTCGCAGGTAGCTGAAATGCATGTCATTCGTAATATTCGGAGTGATGGTCGTGGTCAGCCCTGCCACGAGGTAGGATGGCTTCTGCGGGCGTGCTGCATAGGATGCGTACTGCCCCTTTACTGCTCCGGGCAAAACGCCGCCCAGATCCGTTTGAGTATTCACCAACTGCGAAAAGCGGTAGTAGCGGTAGCTCGACATGAATTTCCACCGATCGCCGAAATCATGGTCGACGCGCACAACCCCAAAATCGGCGGTCTGCGGCAGGGCCACGTTGCCGAGGTAGCCTTGCGCGTTTATTCCGTCGACGACCGCGCCCGACGTGTACTGCGGGTCGTTTGGCAGCGGCAGCGTGCTCCAGACTTTTTGAATGAGCGGATTTACTCCGAGGCCTCGCGGATCGCAAAGCACGCCGCCGCACATCGCTGGCTGGTACGTTGTGCCTTTGAATATAACCGGCGTCGGGTTGAGGTTGTAAGCAGTCAGGACGCCTGCGCTATTGGGAAGCTGGATCACTCCAAGTCGCAGCAATTCGGTAGGCACGCCTCTCTCGAAACTCGTCGTGTTGGGAAAGCGCATGCCTTCGTAGTTAGTGAAAAAATAAGTCTTTCCACCCCAGAACCTGGGAGTGAGCGGACCTCCAAACGCACCCCCGAAACGGTTTCGGTGCGTGTTCGGCAAGGGAGTGGCTTGGCCGTTTACGAGCGTGTGGTTGTTCTTCCACAAGTTCGCCGCTCCCACGTTGCTTCCGAAATAGAATTCATACAGCGCGCCGTGGAAACCATTCGTTCCGCGGCGGGTGATCATCTGGACTTGGCTTCCGGCCGCTCCATTGAAGTCCGCAGTCTGATTGCTGGTTCCCACCTTGAACTCTTCAATGCTCTCGATAGGCGTTGGAATAACGCCCGTGGGCGTGCCTCCGGTGGAGTTCGCACCGCTATAGCCATTGCCGGGCGTGTAAGTCGTGTTGCCGCCCGCCATATCGTCGCTGTTGTTGCCTCCGTCCAACTGGAACGCATTTTGATCGGTGGCGGCACCCGCAACATTGCCGCCGGGGGCGACTCCAACTTGCAGAATTGAGAGCGTCGACGCGTCCCGGCCCAGGTTGGGCAGCAGTTGGAGAGATTCATTGGTGATGGTGGATCCAATGGTCGAGTTCAACGTCTGCAACTCGGCTCCGGCGCTGGCTTTCACTTCCACCGTAGTGGCGGTCATGCCGACCTGCAGTGCCACGTTGAGCGTCAGAGCTTCGCCCACTTCCACTTTCTGCGTACTGACTTTCGCGGAGGTGAAGCCTTCCTTCGTTACCGTAAGATCGTAGGTTCCCGGGGCGACATTGGCAATGCTGTACCGTCCCACTGAGTTGCTGACTGCCTTGTATACGGTGTTGGTGGAGGCATCGACCAGCCTCACATCCGCTGCCGCGATCACGGCGCCTTGTTGATCCGTAACCAGGCCCGTCACGGTGCCTGCGGCAACTTGGGCCCAACCCTGCACTGCGCAAAGGTGGAGCAATAGTCCCAGAACAAGGGCTGCGAACGCCTCCGGGAAAAGAGAACCTGCAGAATGACGCTTAACTCTCACTTGCATGCCTTACCTCGCTTTCGTTCGCCCTGAATACGGATTCCGTAATAATAAGGCGCACTCGCCCAAATGTCAAGAATTACGCCCGGGACGAAACGCAAGGCCCGGACCTGTCACTACAGGCCGGAGGCTACAAAAAGATGTGCAAGTGTAACGAGAGTTCGGGCGCACCCGGCCTGAACCCCAGCACAAATATTCAGGCTGCCCAGCCCGCACAGCCCATGATGGAGCAAACTGCGGGCTTCCTCGCCAACCTGCTGAATCAACCCGCCGTGCAGCAAGAGTTGAACGGCCTGCGCTATCGCGTGCTGTCCACCCAGGCGATTGAAAATCCCGATAAGGACGCGAACGAGGTACAACCCATCCGCTCGTCCGCCATGATTTTCGACTATACAAACAACCGAGCGCTCGAAGCCACTGCGGATTTTCCCGCAGCTAGCAATGTCAGCATCGTTGCGAGCTCGCAGCAGCCGCTCCCATCCGCAAGCGAGTGGGAAGAGGCAGCCGAGATCGTGCGCCGCGACGAACAGTTTAGCCGCTTCTTGATCTGCAACCTTCTGGTTCCGTATCGCGCGATGCCGGCGCTTGTGCTCAACAACCCTGGGCCCACTGGCCAGATTGAGCGCACTCTGACCGTGGGATTATTGCCGGCTGCAGGCAGCACGCTTAACCACCAAATCGTCGCGGTAAACATGGTGACGCAGCGAGTGCAGACTTTCGAGAACTCCTTTCCCGACACTGCGAGGGCGGGCATTCAAACCTGCGGCATTCCGCCTGTCTATTGCCCCGCTCCCATGCGCGGGACGCCAGGCGAGATGTGGATCTCGTGGCCTGCGGCGAATCCCGTCTGGAAGATGCTGGCGATTCGGCCGGCTGCATCCTCCGGCGTGTCCGGATCGGGGTTGGAACTGCGGTTTGTCGAGTACAAGGGCAAACGTGTTTTATACAGAGCGCATGTTCCGATTCTCAATGTAAAGTACGACCACGATGCCTGCGGTCCTTACCGGGACTGGCAGTATGACGAGCACTGCTTTCAGTGCGACGGAGCGGACGCGGCACCCGGATTTCGGCGCACCCTTACTCCTCCCCAGACGGCCTGCAATGGAAGCGACGCGGGAAACTTTACCGGGGTCGCTATCTATGAAACAGAGTGCGAACTGACCTTGACTACCGAGATGGAAGCTGGCTGGTATCGGTACATCCAGGAGTGGCGCTTCCATATCGACGGCACGATTCGCCCGCGCTTCAAATTTGCGGCGGTTACGAATTCATGCGTCTGCAACGTCCACACGCATCACTGCTATTGGAGATTCGACTTCGACATTCGCACGGCCGGCAACAATCTCGTTCAGGAGTATAACAACCCGCCGATCATTGCGAATTCAAATTGGCACAAGAAAGTCTACGAGATCAAACGTTTTCGCGACTATGGACGGCAGCGCAAATGGCGCGTCAGCAACACGCAGTCGGGAGAAGCGTACGACATCATTCCCGGTCCAACGGATGGGATCGCCGATGCCGCCTATGGGCGCGGCGATGTCTGGGTGCTGCGTTACCACCCGAACGAACTCGATGACGGCGGATTTGGAATCGGCACGGCTGCCGACCTGGACAAGTTTGTCAACGGAGAGCTGGTGGAGAATCAGGACGTGGTGGTTTGGTACGGCGCGCATTTCCGCCACAACATTGTGGAGCAAGGGACGGCCGAATGCCACGAAGTGGGTCCGACGCTGAGCGTGGTTCAGTGGTAGACGCTTCGTTGTGAAGTTTAGGGTGGATGGGTTGGCGCGCATACGTTGATCCGTCCACGCCAGGTTGCCCGAAAAAGCTTGCGGAGCTGCGTTACGCGTGCTGAGTTGTTGTTTGGGCACCAAACGGGCGGGCGGGAGAGGGCGAAACGTCGGTGAACGCTGTGGTCTGCTCGCTGCAGCGTGTGAGGACGCGTTCGGCCTGCATGCGCGAGAGTTCCTTCAGCGATTTGAAATACGAACGCTCGATGCGGGTTCGGTGTCTCGCGATGCGCTCCAGTTTGGATTGAAGTTTTTCGTCATCCAGCGCGGCGAGCGGGTCAATGCCTTGGTTGAGCGCGGTTTCGAGGCGACGAATGCGGCGGAGATTCCGAGTGTCGGCGATCATCTGATCGAAGATAACTTGTTCAACGCTGCCATTCGGTTTCACTTCGGCGAGGTGGAGCGTGAGGAGTTCATCGAACTCGGTCTGCTCTTCGGGAGTTGCGATGATCACGTCTTTGGCGCACAGGCCGTGAGTGCGCGAGTTGGCGGAGGCGCGAGCTTTGCCTTCGGGCGTGCGCGGCCCGGTGCTCTGGCGAGCGTTCTGTGCGTTGGCCTCGTGGGCGGCTTGGCGCGGATCAGGCTGGGTGGGGATGCGGAGGGAGGGTATTTTTTAAGCTGTTGGGAGGGTGGGAGATATGGTGCTCGCCGGACTCTCCGCCGTGGCTTTTGACGGAGGATACAATTCTGCTGCCTATGTAGTCGCCTTGGTGCCATGGTCATATCTCGTCCTATTGGGTATCGCGTTTTTCTACAGACGTAAGAAGCCGCGCTTAGTGTGGCTTCCCGCATTGACGATTGCAGCCGTTGGACTGGAACTGCTTTTTTAGCATTTGACACTCTCAAAATAACCCACTACGCACATCGTGTCTATGCTGTGAAACCGAGAGAGTAAGGAAGACGTATTAGCGGATCGTGAGGAAATTTACGAGTGGTCGAGGAAGAAGCGTTCGAAACAAGTGAGAGCGGTTGTTTGTGGTGGCAGTAGTGTAGTCGCTGCCTTTGCCGGATTCTTCTTCTGCCTGTTCACAGCGTTCCCGTGCCGTTGAAGTAAAGCAATTTGGGACGATGTCAAAGATTTGCGCGTTTA
>JANXQZ010000817.1 GCA_025353235.1 Bryobacterales bacterium | reverse complement strand
GCCCACTAAGGTTAGGCCTGCGATGGTGAATGCGACACTGGGACGCAGCCCGTCGTCACCAAAACCCTCGGCGACCACTTCGGGCGACGGCGTTCGCCCTGCGGCGAGCACAGCAGCCAGAGGACTTCCTAACGGCAGAGCGGAGGCAACCGCTGAAGCGGAATTAGGTCGACGGTTTGGATCGGAATCCAGACACGCTTCGATGATTCGCTCGACATTTGGATCTAAGTCCTTGGTGGCCGTCGACGGTCGATCCGTCAATCCACGCCGACGGTGATGAAGCAATTCCAAGCGCGAGAGGGCGTCGAATGGGCGCTTTCCGGTGAAGATTTCAAAGAGCACGAGACCGAGCGCATAGAGGTCGCTCTTAACCGACACTGCTTCTCCCGCAAGTTGCTCGGGGGCCATATAGGCGGGCGTTCCATTGCGCGCCTCCAGAGGACCAACCAGGTCCGCTGCAGCGAGGCCGAAATCCATTATGCGCGTGTTTCCGCGACCGTCGAGCATGATGTTCGCGGGTTTAAGATCGCGGTGCAGGACACCTTTCTGATGCGCTGCAGCCAAACCTGCACAGATGCTCGCCGCCACCTCTATCGCTTTATCCGGGGGCAGTCGGCCTATGCGCGACAGCAGTGACGCAAGATCCTCGCCATCGACATACTCCATTGAAATGTAGAGCAGGCCATCGACCTTGCCGATATCGTGTACACGGCATAC
The DNA here is from genome assembly GCA_025353235.1 of Bryobacterales bacterium. Taxonomy (GTDB): domain Bacteria; phylum Acidobacteriota; class Terriglobia; order Bryobacterales; family Bryobacteraceae; genus JANXQZ01. The sequence continues at coordinate 8,109 of JANXQZ010000817.1, read as the reverse complement.
GTTCGGATGCGTGATCGCCCGCGCAGTGCGGACTTCATTGATCAATCGCTCACAGGCCAACTCGTCTGCTGCCGATTCTTCAGACAGGAATTTGAGTGCCACAGTCTGGCCGAGGAACAGATCCGTTGCCCGGTACACTTCACCCATTCCACCGCGGCCAATCAGGCTAGTAACCCTATAGCGCCCCGCAAGAACAGCGCCAGGCACAAATCTCTCCTGGCCAGGATCCCCAGGGGCAGGCAATCTTGTAACTCGTGCGTCGGTTTTCGTCTGTAAATCGGGTGCGTCAAACGGCACGGTGTGAGACCTCAGAAGATCAGGCTAGCAAATATTGAACCTCCTTACGGCAGCAACTCTGCAGTCAGCGTAGCTCCGCCCATCGAAGCCATCACCGCCGATATCTTCACAGGATGGTGCGATTTTTTGTCAATCCAAACCGTAGTTTGATCCGCTCCCCCGTCCGCCGATTTCAGTTCCACCTTATATGCGTCGAACGATCCAGCAGGCACGGTCACACTCTCGGATCCAGTCACAGCCAATGCCAGCAGCTTCGCCTTCTGCTTCTGCAGATCCAAATTTCGGAACGTAGTCGTATACCCGTCAGCCAGCGGAAGGGTTCCGAGCACGAAGTAGGCGCCAGCCGCATCGCCGAACACCGGACCGCCTAGATCCACATCCATGGGCTTATCTTTGCCGTTCATGCTCATCGTGCCCGTGGCTTTGCCATCCCCGGCAAAATCCACCGTGATAGCCATCGGCCCCTGCTTGACGCTGCGCTTGCGAACCAGGAGAGTTCCCTTGTCCAGCGTAGTAATGTCAGTTGCCGGGCCCATCGGCGTCTCCATCGTGTCGGTGGCAACCCACGCACCGTTCTCATCCTTAATTTCGGTCGACAGCTTCAAAGCCATTTGTTGGCCGCCCATGGACATTTTGGCATCGTACTTATAGGTGCCGGCTGTGAGCTCCGACACCGGCTTCGGAGCACCCACCTTGGAGGAATCTGCGATCTTCGTCACCACCACCGATTTCGGATCAACCGTGATTTCCTTCAGGCGGGCGGTCACCTCCGGCGTGCCGCCAGATTGATAACGGCCGTCCAGATTAGAAGCGAGGAACTTTTCCACCGCCATGAACATTGCCATATTGTTGACGGGCCGAGCGAAGCCGTGCCCTTCGTCGTCGGCCAGCAAATACTCCACCGGAAACTTGCGATCGCGCAGTGCGATCACAATCTGTTCCGCCTCTCGCCTGTTTACTCGAGGATCATTAGCTCCTTGCACCACCATAAGTGCCGTCTTGATCTTGTCGGCCGAATTCAGCGGCGAACGTTCCTTCAGCCACGCCTTCCCTTCCGGAGTGGCCATGTCCGCCATGCGGGAGTACATGATTTTCCGGGCTGCTTCCCAATATGGCGGGATCGCTTCCAGCAGCGTGATGAGGTTCGCCGGCCCCACGATGTCGACCGCCGCGCGATACAAGTCCGGCGTAAACGCCACGCCCGCCAGCGTCGCATATCCTCCGTACGATCCGCCCATGATCCCGACGCGCTTCGGATCGGCGATGCCTTCGGCCACCAGATACTTCACGCCCCACGTGATGTCATCTTGCATCTTGCGTCCCCACTCGCCGTTGCCTGCGTTCAGGAACTTCTTGCCATAGCCGGTGGACCCGCGGAATTCCGGCATCAGCACCGCATAACCCCGATTCGCCAGAAACTGCGCCCAAGGATTAAAGCCCCATTGGTCGCGCGCCCAAGGACCTCCGTGCGGGAACACAATCATGGGCAGACCCTTGGCCGGCACACCCTTCGGCAGCGTCAAATATGCTGGCACTTCCAGACCATCCGATGATTTATAACGCACTGATTTCATCGGCGCCAAGTCGCCGCGGTTGAGCTTCTCGAAAATCGTATATTGCGGCGTGAGCTTGCGGTTGGTGCGATCAAACAGGTATGTCTGGCCAGGCTCGGTATCGCCATTGGCGCTTATCAGCCACATCGTTTCATCTTTGGTGCGGGAACCAACACCTACTTCTTTGCCGGGCAGTCGACTCTTCAACCATTGATAATCGGCCTCGAACTTTTTATCGTGGAAATAACGGCGCACGCGATCGTCCATGTAGGTGGTCAGGACCAGTTCGTCGCTCACCTCGGAGAACATTGCGTTGGCGAGGTCTACGCGCTTCAGCGGATCCGATTCAATCTTGTCCATCTTTCCGCTTTCTGGATTGAAGACCGTCAATTCCACTAAGTCGGTTCCATCCCCTTTGTTCGTCCGCATGTAAACCCGCTTGCCATCCTTGCTAAAGCGGACCGGATTGCACTCCTCAAAAACGCTGCAGGAATAGATGGTCTTAAAACCGGTCGCATCCACCCGCAGAACTTCCTGCTCGCCGCTGTCGGCGGTTCGCGTGGCCAGCTTGAGATTGCCCTCAAGGTCAAAAATCCAGCCCGATATCTTGTCGGTGTTCTTGCGGACGAGGGTCTTTTCGCCGGTGGAGATTTTCAGTTTATATAAATCGTGCCACGCCTTATCGCGATCGTTTAGCCCGATATAGATCGTGTCCGGATCGTTCTTGGGAAGATCGTAAGGCGTGACGCGCACACCTTTTAGACCGGTAAGGTCGCGCGATTGAGGCGTGTCCGCACCGGGGTCCACTGCGTAGACATTAAAGTTCTCATCTCCGTCGTTGTCTTTAACATAGAGAATGTATTTGCCATCGCGCGTCCAGAAGTAGCCGGGAATTGGCCGCTTGATTTCACTAGTCAGCAAGCGGGCGGCGGAGAACGGCTCGTCCACTTTCTTCACCCACACATTGCGGGTGTCCTTCCAGGGTTTCAGGAACGCGATGTATTTGCCGTCGGGAGAGATCTGTGCGCCGGCAATTTCCGGATTGCCGAATAGCAGTTCGCGATCGATCAGCGGCGGCATTCCGGAAGCGTCTTTCTTCTGGGCGGAGAGTGAACCCGTCAGTAGAAGTGAATAAACAGCAAGGAGCAGGATTCGTTTCATAGGACTTCCAATACAAACGATTCTACGCCCTGATTTGTTCCGTGCCAGGGAAAGTCAAGCCGTAGGTAGAACTCGATCATATTTGTGATCCGGTAAACCATCCCGACTTACCTCGGTTTCCGACGGATAGCTACCTTGCGAGGAACCTTCTCCACGATCTTCGGCTCGAATCCTACCAAATTCATAGCAGCCGGGATCGCCTTGTTCTGCATAAACCAGCGCCACACGTTACCCGTTCTCAAATTCTCTGCGCTTAGCAACGTGATCCCTACATCGATTCCGATTACGTCCGTGTCGAACCACTTGGCCTGCGGATTGAAAGCGTCCACGAAACCGTAGCGGCCGTACACGCGGTCTGCGAAGCGGGTCTGCATTGCCATCAACGCTGGCAAGCAAATATCGGGGGCGAACATCAGAGAACCCCCGGGAGCGCAAGGTGCCACGGTTCCATCCACAGGTTCGAAGTGCGCGATTTCCGAGTAAACCTTGTAGCCCTTAAGCCCGTCTGAAGCGGTAATGCCCCAAATGGTCTCGTCGTAACTGAGCGGGAAACTCTTGGCCACATTCATGCAGAATTGTCGATTGGCCCGCGTGGCATCGGTAGAATTCCGGAAGAACTCTACAAACCCTCGATCTCGTCTGTTTCGATAATCCACCCAGGCGTGCGAATACTGATGCGTGAACAGCGGGCCTCCGCTGATGAATTGGAAAGATCCATAAGTGTAGAGCGGACGCTGCCACGCATACCATGACGCTGCAGGCAGCGGATGAGTCGACGATCCGATGCCTAGCAGGTAGAGCATCGACATCTCGGCGTAAGTGTCCCAGCGAAATTTGATGAACCCCTTGTCGGGCCGCCAACCGTGCGATAGAAAGAATCGATCGCCGTTGAGCATCCAAGAAAAATCTATCCGGTCGTAGATCAAAGCAGCAAGTTTGGAGATGGCCGCATCGTGTGAAAAGTATTGGGCTGCGGTCAGCACGCCGCCCAGCAGCAGTGCTGTATCGATGGACGACACTTCGCTCGCCCAGCGCTGTCCGCCGGTTCGCACATCCAGCCAATGATAGAACCACCCGTGCTCTTGGAAGGCGTGGTTCGCGAAGAAATCAAGTGTGGTATGAACGCGCGCCCGCGCTTGTTGCTGCGTGATCCACTTGTGCTGGGCGCCGATGCAAAGCGCCGTAAGACCGAAGCCAGTTGCCGCGCTGCTTCCCACGTGCTCGCTCGGACCCACGGGCGGTCCGCCGTTTACTCCGGAACGGTCAGGCACGAGCCCAGTGTCCGGGTTGGCTTGCTCCCAAAAGTACAAAAAACTGCGGTGTTGCAAATCATCGAGGAAGGCGGAGTCAGCAGCGGTCTCTTGCGTGCTTAATCCCAGTCCGACTGGTGCGGCGATCAGCGCACCGAGAGCCGTTCTTCTGCTCACTCCCGCTTTGGAATTCAAACGCACTCAACCAAATTTAGCAGTTTGGGGCCAGTAACAGGCTAGGCTAGAGCCATGACGGCGACGAAGGCGGCACTCCGGTACTTGGCATGCCTTGCCTGCGTTTCCATCCTAGTCTGGATCTGCCACGCCATTGTCCCAGTCAATGCGACAACCGTAGCTCTGGCAATGCTGTTGCTGGTTTTAGGCATAGCTACGCGCTGGGGATTGGGAGAAGCGATCTTTACGTCCGTAGCATGCATGCTCGGGTTTAATTACTTCTTCCTTCCTCCGCTTGGAACCTTGACGATATCCGACCCGCAGAACTGGGTCGCGCTCTGCGCGTTCCTGGTGTCGGCAATTATTGCGAGTCAACTTTCGGCTCGAGCCAAGTCCCGGACCGAGGAGGCGTCTGCTCGTCGAGGGGAGATCGAGCGACTCTATCAGCTAAGCCGCGCACTCCTGCTGGAAGAAACCAGCGATATCACTCGCATCGCACTGCTCCGCGCCGGCGATATCTTTGGGCTGCGGAACATCGCGTTTTACGATGCCGATTCCAAGCATATCCACGGCTCCTTGGAAGAACCGTTCTTGAGCGAATCGGAACTCGCTCGCGTGGCAGCCTCGAACGAACCCGCTACGGGTAAAGACTGCGCGATAGTCCCCGTGCGGCTGGGCACGCGAACTATCGGGGCTCTCGGCTTTAGCGGGCGGAAACTTACGGTTCCAGAAAGAGACTCGCTCGCAAATCTAATCGCCATCAGTTTGGAACGCTCGCGAGCGCTGGACAGGGCAACCGCGGCCGAAGCTGCGCGACGCGGTGAAAAGCTCAAGACGTTCTTGCTGGACGGGATCGCTCACGACCTGAAGACCCCGCTTACCGCCATCAAAACGTGCGTTTCCACGCTGATCACAATCCCGCCGCGAACCCAAGAAGAGCGCGCCGAGTTGCTCGGGATCATCGACGAAGAGACTGACCACTTGCAGCGCACCATCACGGAAGCGATTCAGCTTGCACGCATCGAGTCTGGCAAGGTGGCACTGGAACGGCATGTTTTCCGGATCCGCGATGTCACGGATCGTGTTTTGCTTACGGTTGGAGATCGGCAGCGGTTTCAAGTGTCGGTCCCGCCAGACCTCACGGTATCCGCCGATGCGGGACTGCTGGAGCAGGCGATCAAACAACTCGTGGAGAACGCCTCCAAGTATGCGCCTGGGTCGAAGCCCATCGAAATTGCCGCGCGGAGCGAGAACGGGTCGATGCTCTTCCAAGTGCTCGACCGAGGCCTGGGAATCAGCCCCAACGAGTTGAGTCTCATCTTTGGAAAGTTTTATCGCGGGTCTCGCGGGCGAAACTCCGCAGAGGGGACTGGCATCGGCCTCGCGATCGCAAAAGGCATCGTAGACGCACACGGTGGAAGTATGTGGGCTGAGAATCGTCCAGGCGGCGGTGCGATATTCTCGTTTCAGCTACCGATTCCATGAACTGCAAATGAACACCGCCACCATATTGGTGATCGACGATGAGCCGCAACTCCGGCGGGCCATGAAGGCAACTCTCTCGGGCATCGGATATACCGTTCTGGAGGCGAAGAGCGGTGAAGAAGCTCTCAACCAGCTCGATCAGCTCAAGCCCGACTTGATTCTGCTCGATCTGAATATGCCCGGCATCGGTGGCCTGGAGACATGCCGAGCCATCCGCGATAGATCCGATACTCCGATCATTATTCTATCTGTCAGAAACACCGAAACGGACAAGGTGCACGCCTTGGACGCCGGGGCCGACGATTACGTCACCAAGCCTTTTGGCATCCAGGAGTTGCTGGCTCGCATCCGGGCGGCTATGCGTCGAGTGGCGAGTTCGAGCGAGGACGGGCCTACGGTCGTCAATGCCGGAGAACTGCTGATCGACTTCCAAATGCGCTGCGTTCGTTTGAGCGACAAGACAGTCCGGCTAACGCCCAAAGAGTTCGACTTGCTTCACTTCTTAGTCATCAATGCGAACAAGGCGGTCCCGCATCGCAAGCTGTTGCAAACCGTCTGGGGTCCGGACTACGGAGATGAAGTGGAATACTTGCGCGTCTTCATCAACTCGCTCCGCAAGAAAATCGAGCCGCAGCCCTCGAAGCCTCGGTTTCTCGTTACCGAGCCCTGGATAGGCTATCGCTTCGTCCTACCTCTAGACACATAAAGTCCTGAGCAAATCTTTACGGCTTCTTTATGGGTTCCGAGCCAGAGTGGATAAGGAGCCGAGACGAAGCATGCTCGACATTTTGTGGTCGTTACCCATTTTGATTTTCTTTTTGCTTGCCTGGGGACTGGTCCGGGCGTGCGACCGGCTGTGAAGCGAGGGATGAACTCATGGAATACGTAATTGCAGGACTGATTTCACTTGGCCTGGGCGTGTATTTACTGTACGCGCTGCTTCGGCCTGAGAGGTTTTAAGCCCCATGACTATCAACGGCTGGTTGCAAATCGCTCTCTTTTTTGCCCTGATCGTAGCTTGTACGAAGCCCCTCGGCGCGTACATCGCCGCAGTGATTGAGAATCGGCGCACGTGGCTGAGTCCCGTCCTCGGACCGATCGAGAAGATCATATACAAGGTGTGCGGGATCGACCCGGTTGAAGAACAGCATTGGACCCGCTATGCCGGCTCGCTGCTCGCCTTCAGCCTGTTCAGCGCGCTTCTGCTGTATGCAATCCAGCGGCTGCAAGGCTTTCTGCCCTTCAACCCGCAAGGCTACGGCGCTGGTTCGGTAAGCCCCGACTTGGCCTTCAACACATCCGTCAGCTTCACCACCAATACGAATTGGCAGAGCTACGTGCCCGAGAGCACCTTCAGTTACCTGGTGCAAATGGTCGGGCTGACAATGCACAACTTCGCTTCCGCTGCAGCGGGATTGGCCGTGGCCATCGCCGTGGTGAGAGGGTTCGCCCGGCAGTCGGTTCAAACCATCGGCAACTTCTGGACGGACCTGACTCGATCTACGCTTTACATTCTGCTGCCGCTCTCGATTATCGCGGCCCTGCTGCTTTGCTCGCAGGGCGTGATTCAGAATTTCAACGCGTATACCTCGGTGGTGACCTTGGAAGGTGCGAAACAGACCATTGCTCAAGGGCCCGTCGCTTCGCAGGAAGCCATCAAGATGCTAGGGACGAATGGAGGCGGCTTTTTCAACGCCAACTCTGCTCATCCGTTTGAAAACCCGACACCTTTTTCCAACCTCATTGAAATGTTCCTGCTCTTTCTGATCCCGGCGGCGCTGACGTACACGTTCGGCAAGATGGTTCGCGATACGCGGCAAGGATGGGCCATCTTCACCGCTATGTCGGTGCTCTGGTTTGCGGGTGTGCTGACGGCCTATCATTTCGAGCAGAAAGGCACGCCGATGTTGGAAAAGAGCGGTATCGCGATGCAGGCCGCCGATGATCAGCCAGGCGGCAACATGGAAGGGAAGGAGACCCGCTTCGGGATCGCCAACACGGCCCTGTTTGCGACCATCACCACGGACGCGAGCTGCGGCGCAGTGAACGGAATGCATGATAGCTTCACTCCGTTGGGCGGCCTTGTGCCGTTGTTCAATATCGAGCTGGGTGAAGTGGTCTTCGGCGGCGTGGGCGCGGGACTGTACGGCATGCTGATGTTCGCCATCTTGGCCGTGTTCATCGCGGGG
>JANXQZ010000779.1 GCA_025353235.1 Bryobacterales bacterium | reverse complement strand
CCAGGATGATTTTGTCCGTCAGTCCGAATAATTGCTGGAACGCGGTATCACGGCACAGCTTCTCGCTTCGGCACCATAGCACCACGGGCAGGTCCGGCGCCATCAACCCTAGAACAAGCTTCGGGAGGTCGGCGATGCGCGATTTCGAAGCCGTAATCTCGATCTCTTCGCAGCAAATTTGCTGACGGCGTCCGAACGGCATCCAGCATTGGGCGAATACGCGCGCATCCAGCGCAGCGGTCTCGTCGGGACTGACTCTCATGACGATTACTCTGCTGGGATGCTGGTGCATCAAGTTCGCGATGGTCTCGCCAACCGATTGGGCGTCCGCGTCTTCTTCCACAGTCGCGATCAGCGTCATCGCGCAGGCGCGCAGAACCCCCGTGGAGCCTTTCTTGCTGTCCTCCTTGCCCAGATCGCTCCAGAGCTTCTGGAGATCTTTCAAGATCTTTTCGGGCTTGATCTGTTCGGGTGTAGCGACGCTCATTTACGGAACCCTCCAGGAGTGACCATGCTGCGCGAGCATGTCATCGGAAGCCTTGGGACCCCAAGTTCCCGCCGCATAATTGGGGAAATCGAACTTGGTATTGCCCCACACTTCCAGAATAGGCTGAACCACGGTCCAGCTAGCGTCCACCATATCTTGGCGCGTGTAGAGCGTTGCATCGCCCGCCATTGCGTCGAGCAAAAGCGTTTCGTATGCCGTGGGCGAGCGGGCTCCAAAGCTGGTGCCGTAGTTGAAATCCATCGAGACTGGACGCAACTGCATACCGCTGCCCGGCTCCTTCGAAACGAACCGCAGCGAGATGCCCTCTTCAGGCTGAATGCGCAGGATGAGCAGATTCGGCCGCGCGGGCGCGGGCGTCTCAGGCGAAGCCGCCGCAAAAGGCGAATGGGGCGCGGGGTTGAACTGGATGGCGATATCAGTGACCCGCTTCGGCAGACGTTTGCCGGTTCGGATATAGAATGGCACGCCCGCCCAGCGCCAGTTGTCGGCGAAGAACGTGACAGCGGCGTAAGTGTCGGTTTGCGCTGCCCGATCAACGCCCGGTTCCTGGCGGAATCCAGCAACTTCCTCGGTGCCAACGCGAGCCGGCCCGTACTGCCCGGCCACGGCATTCTTGAGAACGGCATCCGGCTTCATGATGCGGAGCGAGCGCAAAAACTTGGCCCTTTCATCGCGCACCGCGTTGGCTTCAAACACCGCTGCGGGCTCCATGCCGATGGTAGCCAGAACCTGCGCGAGGTGATTTTGAATCATGTCGCGCAACGCTCCGGCCTCCTGATAATAGGCTCCGCGGCCTTCCACGCCGATCGACTCCGCCGCCGTGATCTGCACGTGATTGATATAGCGGCGATTCCAAA
>JANXQZ010000763.1 GCA_025353235.1 Bryobacterales bacterium | reverse complement strand
GTGCCACCTTGCCGGCGCGCACACGGGCGGTCACGGCGCGATGAAACGATTCCGCCAAGTTCAGAAAATCCTCGCTCACCGCGGGATCGTTGTCAGTGATCCCATCGGTGCCCTGGCGCACTTGCAGCTAGGAAGAGCATTTACTTTGTCGGGAGACAAGGCCAATGCAAAGACTGCCTACCAGGATTTCCTCACGCTGTGGAAAGACGCCGACCCCGATATCCCCATCCTGAAGCAAGCCAAAGCAGAATACGCTAAGCTGTAGCCGTCCCCAAGTGTCTCCTTCTTCCTGACGCTGACCAACTGAATAAGGTAAACCTGACTCGCCCTCATTCACTCTTATCTGGAGCCGATATGCGTCTCTCTTGCGCACTCTCAGTTGCTCTTCTCTTACTTCCACTTCCTGGCGCGCATGGGCAGCGGCCATCCGAGGAAACGGCGATTCGAAGCGTACTTGCTCGCGAGACGGACGGGTGGAACAACTTCAACGCAAAGGAAGTCGCGTCCACCTTTACCGAAGATGCGATCTGGCAGAACCCCTTCGGGGTACGGCTGCATGGCAACAAAGAGATTGAGAAGTTCCTGACAGACCTGATGGCGCGTCCCGGGTATCGCGCAGGAAAAAGCACCACGCCCACCACGATTCTGGACCTCCGCCTGACATCGCCCACCACCGCCGCAGTCTGGAGCGATGAGCGCATTGAAGGTCTGGTCAACGACTTCAGCGGAAACCCGATGCAGCCACGCCACTCCTATTATTTGAAGGTCCTGGTGAAGAAGGACGGGGCTTGGAAGATCAGTGATGCTCTCATCATGGATGTGATCCATCTGAAGTAACGTGCGCTCGCGCCTGTCCCAACCTGAACCCCGGACACTGCGCTCCTCTCACACCAATTGCTGCGGACAGCCAAGAGCAGGCCTGGATTGGCACAGGCACGCTCTGCCGTTTCAGTCTCAGTTGGAATGAGGGCTAAGCTTCTTATTGGTACTGGAACTTCTTAAAGTGGAGTGAATGTCAATGGCACTTGATGTAGAATCATGTTCGCATTCGAGGACTACTATGTTCACCACTGGTTTACGGCACCTGGGCTGTGCGCTTCTGCTTACCTTCCCGCTTTTCTCGCAACAACTCCAAAAAGCGCGGCATTTCCTATACGTTGCAAGTCCGGGAATTCGCAATTACGTCGAGTGGGGCGGGGTGGGCGTCCTGATATTCGATATCGACCATGGATACAAGTTGGTCAAGAGATTTCCCACGTGGGATTACAAAGCGGGTGAGAAGGTCGAGAACGTCAAGGGCTTCGCCGCCAGCGCAGCCACGGGCAAAATGTACGTGAGCAACGTGAACCGCCTGCTGGCGATGGACATTGTCACTGGCAAGAAACTTTGGGACAAAACGTACGAAGGCGGCTGCGATCGGATGGCGCTTTCGCCTGACGGGAAAACGTTGTACGTACCGCAATTGGAAGGGCCGGCGTGGCATGTGGTCGATGCAGGAACGGGCGACGTGATTGCGACCGTAGAGCCAAAGTCCGGGTCGCACAACACGATCTGGTCTCCAGACGGGTCGCGAGTGTATTTGGCGGGATTGAAGTCGCCTCTGCTGCGGATCGCAGACCCCAAGACGAACACCATCAGCGGTACCGTGGGACCCTTCTCGGCGGGCATTCGTCCGTTTACGGTGAACGGGACGAACACGCTGGTCTTTGTAAACTTGAATGAGCTGCTGGGCTTCGAAGTGGGGGATGTGCAGACGGGCAAGAAGCTGTATCGGGTGGAAGTAGAAGGCTATAAGGCCGGACCGGTGGCGCGGCACTCCTGCCCAAGCCACGGGATCGCGCTGACTCCGGACGAGAAGGAATTGTGGCTCGTGGACGGGCCCAATAACGCGCTGCACATCTTCGACTCGACCGTGCTGCCGCCCAAACAAGGCCGGACGATTCAGCTCGGCGTGTTTCCTGGTTGGATCAGCTTCAGCATGGACGGGCGTTATGCATACGCTTCGACCGGCGACATTATTGATGCCTCGACTAAGAAGATTGTGGCCACGCTTAAGGACGAAACCGGACACTTGGTGCAGAGCGAGAAGTTGCTGGATTTAGAGATCGCCGGCGGCAAAGTAGTCCGTGCAGGCAATCAGTTTGGGGTGGGACAGAAGCTGAAGTGACTCCGCTGCTGGTTTATCTGTTCCTGGCGGCTCAGGACGGTTCAGAACAGTCCCGATTCTTCGATGAGCGCGTTGCGCCGATTCTCAGGAAGAATTGCTTGGCGTGCCATAACCATGAACTCGCTGATGGCGACGTCTCGTTTGAGGATCGCGAAACGTTGGTGAAGGTGCGCGCGAAGCGCGGGGCGGCCGTAGTTCCGGGCGAACCGGAAAAGAGTGCGCTGGTGCATGCTATTCGCCGCGATGGGGATGTACAGATGCCACCCGGTAACAAGCTCGCCGCAGCGGATGTGGAGACTCTGATCGATTGGATTCGGAGGGGCGCACCTTGGGGGGCGCAGCCGAAGTGATTATTGGTGAGCCAATCCAACGAGCAGTTTCTCGTACTGATCGGTAACTGCGTCCCAGCTATAGTGAGCGGCAGCGCGTGCCTTGGCTCGTTCGCGATAACCAAGCCGGTCAGCTTCGGTCATCCGCAGCGCATGTTCAAGCGCTTGGGTCAGATTGTCATGCTCGAACGGGATCCCCGAGTCTCCGGCCACTTCAGCATTTTCGACTGTATTCAGATAGAGCACTAGTGCGCCCCGGCCCATGGCCTCGATGAGCGCTGGATGCGTTCCGCCTACCTCGGTCGCGTGAATGTAGGCGTATGAGTGGGACTGCAGTTCGTGATACCCGGTGCCGTAAATCGCCCCCGGCAGGATCACGCGCGGATCGGTTGTATCTCGGACCTGTCGGATGTACTCGTGCGCATAGGGGGCGTCTCCGATCAAGGCCAGCTTCAAGCGCGTGACGATCCTTTCAAAAGCTTGGCGCACCAGCAAGGCGTTGTTTTCAGGCTCCATGCGGCTGACGTACAAGAAGTAGGCGCGCGGCTCCAGCCCAAGGCGCTGCAGAACCTCGGTGGTAGCAACTGTCCCGAGTTCCGCGCCGTAAGGGATGAAGGTGGAGCGCTTGGAATAGCGAGTCTGGTAATAAGCCTGAATCGCGAGGGCGTCCGTCACGACAGTAGTGGGAAGCATCGTCGCCAAACGCTCCGAGAGCAAGTACCAAAGCTTGGCCAAGCGATTCCACTTTTTGCGATTGCGTTCCAGGCCGTCCACGTTGAGAGCGACGGGCGTGCCCAGAAGGCGAGGCCAACACGTAAAAATCGCATTGGCAGCGTTGCAGTACAGAGCCGCATCCTGACGGTGAAAAAGGAGGTGCAGGGTAGAGATAGCGGTGTGGAAAAGAGTGTCGAGGTACTTGTGCCGCAACGTGGGCAGGTAGACCAAACGCACGTTTTGAAAAAGCGAAGCCAAATGCCGTTCGCGGCAATAAACCGTTACGATGTGGCCGCGAGCCGCGAGCCTGGTTGAGATCTCTTCGGCGAAAGTTTCGAAGCCGCCGTATCGGGCCGGAATCCCTCGCGTGCCCAGTATGGCGATTCGAATGTCAGCCTC
>JANXQZ010000760.1 GCA_025353235.1 Bryobacterales bacterium | reverse complement strand
TAGAGGGCCGTGCAGATGATCCGCAAGGCTTCCGCTGCGGTGTACAGCGTCTCATCGAGAGCGCCGCGCATTTCAGGATCCTTGGCAAGCTTCCAGGGCGCACGCTCGACAATATATTTGTCTATTACAGAAATGAAACTCCAAATAATTTCCAGATAGCGCGAAAAATCGAGCGCTTTGAATGCTTCGAGAGCTTGCTCAATCGTGTGCCGGGCCACGCCTGCGATATCTCCAGAGCCGCCCGAGTGCGGCACGTCCCCGCCTCGATATTGATGGATCATGCTCAGCGTGCGGCTGGCCAAATTGCCGAGCCCGTTAGCCAGATCCGAGTTATAGCGCTGCACGATGGCATCGAAGCTGAAGGTGCCGTCTTGCCCGAAAGTGATCTCGCGGAACAGGAAGTAGCGCAGCGCGTCCGTTCCCATCACTTCGCAGATGGGCCAAGGACGCACGATGTTTCCGCGAGACTTGCTCATCTTGTTTTCCTGGACCATCAAGAACCCGTGCGCGTAGATCCGCTTCGGGAGTGGAAGTCCGCCCGCCATGAGGAACGCAGGCCAGTAGATGGCGTGGAAACGGACGATGTCTTTTCCGATCAGGTGCAGGTCCGCCGGCCAGAGCCCTTCGTCTTTCACCGCGCTCATGTAGGAAATCAAAGCGTCGAACCAAACGTAAAAGACGTGGTTGCCTTCCACCGGCACCGGAATGCCCCACTTGATGTTGGTCCGAGTGATGGAGAGATCCTTCAAGCCTTGCTTCACGAACGAGATCAGCTCATTGCGCCGGTAATCGGGCTGCATGAAGTCGGGATCTTTCTCATACAGCTCCAACAGCTTATCCTGAAAAGCGGAAAGCTTGAAGAAGTAGTTCTCTTCGGTGACGGTCTCGGTGGTGCGTCCGCAATCGGGACACGGATCGCCCGCTGCCGCGTCATTCACATACAGCTCGTCGTAGAAGCAGTACTGCCCCGTGTAGGAGCCTTTGTAGATATACCCGTTCTTCATGCACCTTTCGAAGAGATCGCGCACGGTTTCGAAGTGCTTGGGATCGGAGGTGCGAATGAAGCGGTCAGGAGCGATCCCCATCTTCTCCCACTGGCTCCGAAATTCCTCGGCTACTGCTGTGGCGAACTCTTCGGGCGTCTTCCCGACGGCCTTGGAGGCGCGTTCGACGTTTTGTCCATGCTCGTCCGACCCGGTCGTGAAGACCACAGGATCGTAGCCCTCCATGCGCTTAGAGCGCCGAATCATGTCGGCTACCGCAGTCGTATAGAAATGGCCGATATGGGGCGCGCCGTTGACGTAGTAGATCGGAGTGGTGAGGTAATATTTCATCGAGTGATTTTCAAGTAGGCCAGGTTCGCTTCGGCCAGAACTTGCCGCAGCGGAATGCCGGTTCGCTGGGCGTGCAGCTTGCAGTCTTCGTATTCGGGAGCAAACGACCCGTCTTCCGAAGCTTTGATTCGAACCTTGCCGTAGGCCGTCTCTACCTCTATTATCGTTCTCGCTTTCACCCGGCGTTGCGCGTCGTAGATTCGCAGTCCGAGGGTGGTGGTCTCAGCGAAAAAGACTTGCGCGAGGGTTTCGCGGTCCTCTGGTCGAGCGATCGCGCGCAGCAGCACGCCAGGACGATTCTTCTTCATGAAGACCGGCTCCAGCGTCACGTCGAGAGCGCCCGCTTCGAACAGCCGTTCCATCGCGTATGCCAGTACCTGGGGAGTGGAATCGTCGATGTTCGCTTCCAGCACGGAAACGGAGGTAGATTCGGTTGCCGTCCCGCGTTCCCCAATGAGGATGCGGAGGATGTTCGCGTGGTCAGGGAAGTCGCGATCGCCTGCGCCGTGTCCAGTAGCGATCAGCGTCATGGGAGGCATCGGGCCAACGTCGCGCGCCAGAGCGGCAATAATTGCGGCACCGGTGGGAGTCGTCAGTTCCATGGCGGGTCCGCGCGCATAAATCGGCTTACCCTTGAGCAGTTGGGCCGTTGCAGGCGCGGGTACGGGCAGTACGCCGTGTTCCGTCTTCACCGTCCCGCTCCCGACGTTCACGGCCGACGCGTACACTTCGCCGATGCCGAGCAGTTCCAAAGCGAGACACGCGCCCGCGATGTCGCAGATGGAATCAATCGCGCCCACCTCGTGGAAGTGCACTTTTTCGATTGGCACGTCATGAGCGATGGCTTCGGCTTCACCGAGCCGCTGGAAGACCAGCACCGCATTTTGTTTGGCTGCTTCGGGTAGCGAGGAGTTTCCGATCATGTCGAGAATGTGCGGGAGGTGGCGGTGCTTTTTCGAGTCGGTCCCATCCACCGAAAACTTGGATGCGGCGATTCCGCGCCGCTTCGTCTTTTCAACGCGGAACGAAGCGCCTGAGTTCAGGCTAGCGAG
>JANXQZ010000730.1 GCA_025353235.1 Bryobacterales bacterium | reverse complement strand
TCGAGGTCAGGACGTCACCCCATCTGGAGAGTTCGATGGTGGAAGTTCCCGAGCGAGGGGTTGTCCTGCCGCTCCGCGATGGGATCCCGCGCCTCGCTGGTTTTTTGAGCGAAATAGCCCCAGTGTTCGCCCGTTCCGACGTCTACGCTCAACTTCTGAGAACTCGTCTGTTCGCGGATCGGCTCGACATTCTCCCGCTGGATGCGGAAGCGGCCGCCGGAGAAGCCGAGCAGGCAGCTCAGTTCCAACTCGAATCAGGCGGTTTCGGATTCGGAACCAAGCTGGGTGCGATGATGCCCTTTGTGAATCCAGTGTCCACCGTGTTTTGCGCTCAAGCGATGGACATGTACTGCCTCCATCAGGCCAAGCGCTTCACTCCCAATCTCAAAGCTCTGGTTTGAAGCAGCCGGTCAAAGTCCTGTTTGCGTCAGGCTCGGAAGATCTGATCCCGACCGCAATCGAGCACATGCGCGCGCTCTTGCCGGAAATCCCGCTCGTGGTGGTCTCCGAATTTCCGCCCTCGGACGATTGCCGCTGGATTCCTTTTCACCTCCACCGCGACTTCCGCGACAATCTCGCTCTCTGCCGAGCCAGTCTGCAAGACAATACGGTTCGACTCTCAGCCATCATTCTGCAGCCGCGCATGCCCTACTGGCCGATGCGGGCGATTGGGTTCGTTCTGTCCCCATGGAACTTTCTGGCCTTCAACGAGGATCTGGGCCATTTCATGTTGCGCCCCCGATCGGTGCCTACCATCCTGAAACACTTGCTCTGGCGGTGCCGCAATTTCGCGGTTTGGGAGTTGTCGCCGGGGGGTGCGATCTTCACATTCTTCTGGCGCGTGGTGCACCCAAAAGCATTCCTGCGGCCCATCTTGACCCTTGCGGCGCACTTGGCCGGACGTCTTGCCGGAAGCCGCAGTCCAGCTCGCGACCTGGCGCAAACGGCTCCTCTGCCCCAAGGCGTTTCGGTGGTGATCCCCACTCGCAACGGCAGGGATCTGCTCGCTCGCGGCCTACCGGAAGTGGTGCGCCAAATTGCGGCGCTCTCAGGCGAGGTGATCGTGAGCGACAACGGATCCACTGACGGAACCGCCGATTGGGTTCGTTCTGAAATTCCGGGCGTGATGGTAATTCAGAACCCCGAACCACTCTCCTTCGCCCGAGCCGTGAATGCGGGCATTCAGGCAGCTCGTTTCACGCATGTGTGTCTGCTGAATAATGACATGGTGATTGAACCCGGGTTCTTCGCCGCATTGCTCGCGCCCTTTCAAACCGTACCCGATCTCTTTTGCTCCACGGCTCAAATCTTCTTGCCAGACGGGGTTCGCCGCGAGGAGACCGGTAAGGCTGTCATGCCTCTCGCAGACGCACGCAAAAAGTCGGATTTCCCTGTTACTTGCGATTTGCCGATTGAAGGCGAAGACCACAGTTACGTCTTGTACGGAAGCGGCGGATGTTCTCTCTTCGACACTGCCAAGCTTCGCCAATTAGGCGGGCTCGAAACCATCTACGAACCGGCTTACGTGGAAGATCTCGACCTCGGCGTACGTGGCTGGCAGCACGGCTGGCCTACCGTTTTCGCTGCCAAAGCGCGCGTTCTGCACCAGCATCGGGCCACCACCTCGCGCTACTACACGTCGGCGCAACTGGACCGCATCCTCGAAATCAACTACTTGAGGTTCGCCGCCAGGACCCATCTCTGGCCAGAAGCGATTGGCCGCCTTAACCTGCTGGCAGCTAGGCAGGTGCCGAACCAGGCCGCACTCGACGCCCTTCGCAACGCGTGGCGCTTGCCTTTTACCCGGCTCACTGGCCACGCCGACAAGCTCTCCTCTGAGACGATCTTCGCCCTCGGTAGCGGCGCGGCCGCAATGTTTCCGGGACTCAAGAGGCGGACCAAACCAGTAGTCCTGATCGCGACCCCCTATATCCCCTACCCGCTTTCTCATGGAGGCGCGGTGCGGATGTACAATCTAATGCGCCGCGCCGCCCCCGACTTTGACCAGGTGCTCGTGTCCTTCGTGGATGAACTGAAGCCGGTTCCTCCCGAGATTCTCGAACTCTGCGTGGAAGTGGTCACGGTTAAGCGATTTGGCAGCCATCTGCGCCGATCCGCCAGCCGCCCCGACATGGTGGAGGAGTTCGATTCACCCGCTTTCCACGCCGCTCTTCAGCAGACCATCCGCAAGTGGAAACCTGGGATCGCCCAACTCGAATTTACTCACATGGCCCAATACGCCGCCGATTGTGCCCCGGCCAAAACCATCCTGGTTGAGCACGATGTCACGCTAGACCTGCATCGGCAGTTGCTTGCGCAAGGCGAGGATTGGGAGCTTAGGCATCAGCTTGCGCGTTGGGTTCGTTTTGAAAAAAACGCCTGGCGAGAGGTGGATCGCGTGGTCACGATGTCTGACAAGGACCGCGCCATGATCGAAGGCGGACAGGCGGTCTCCCTGCCAAACGGCGTTGATATCGAGCGCTTCACTCCGTCTGACGAGGAGCCCGAAGCGGGACGCCTGCTTTTCATTGGTTCGTTTGGACACCTGCCGAACGTGCTGGCGCTCGAGTTTTTTCTGCGCGAAGTCTGGCCGAATCTGCCCCCCGGCATAACGCTTCACATCATCGCTGGTGCGCGCCATCAGTATTTCCTCGACCACTATCGCGACCGTGTTCGCCTGAAACTTGACCAGCCTGGCATCGAGGTGGAAAGCTTCGTTTCCGACGTGCGCCAGGCATACCGGCGAGCCAGCATCGTGATCGCGCCCTTGCTCGCTTCGGCTGGCACTAATATAAAAGTGATGGAAGCCATGGCGATGGGCAAGGCAATCGTGAGCACCCCTGGCGGAGTAAATGGGCTGGATCTCGAATCCGGCGCGGATGTGATCGTCACCGCCGCCTCAGCGGCGATGGCGCAAGCCATTCTCGACCTGCTGAATCACCCCGAAAAGCGGCGCGCCCTGGAGCACCGCGCGCGGGCAACCGCAGTCTTTCGTTTCAATTGGGACGTAATTGCGCGGCAGCAAAAGGATCAATATCTTTCACTTTTGACGTCATAGGGATATGGAGATTCCTCGCTACCAAGACAACGTCGAGCTATCGGTTGACGGAAAAGACGTCAAGCTAACGAACCTCGGCAAGTTGTTTTGGCCCGATCTCAGCATCACCAAACGAGACTTGCTGCAATACTACGCCGACGTTTCCGAGTCTCTCCTTCCCCACATCCGCGAACGAGCAATGGTGATGAAGCGCTACCCTCATGGCGCGTACGGCGAGTTCTTCTTCCAGAAACGCGCCCCCTCTCCACGTCCGGAATGGATTCCCATCTGCTCCATCCTGCACTCTTCGGGGAACGTCGTGGATTTTCCTGTCATCAACGATCTGGCTTCGCTTTTGTGGGTGGTGAATCTGGGCTGCATCGACCTGAACCAATGGTACGCCCGCTGCGACGATGTGCATCGGCCCGACTATCTGCACTTCGATCTCGACCCGGTTCCAACCGCCGGCTTCGAATGCGTACTCGAAACGGCCCTCGTTCTGAAAGAGGCGCTGGACGAGTTGAAGATCCCCAGTTACCCCAAGACAACGGGCTCCAAGGGCATCCATGTTTACGTCCCCATCGTTCGTGGGCCGAAACAGAAAGAGGTCTGGACGTTTGCGAAGAAACTGGCTGGCATTCTTGCCACTCGCAATCCCAAGCTGATCACTGCAGAATACAAGATCGCAAAACGTCCGGAGAATCACGTGCTGGTCGACTACAATCAGAACGCTTGGGGACGCACGCTCGCCTCGGTCTATTCGGTCCGCCCTAAGCCGCATGCGACGGTGTCCACGCCGGTCTCATGGGAAGAGATCCAGCAAGGAATCCGCTTGGAGGATTTCCGTCTGGATAATGTTGCGGAACGCGTGCGCGAGAAGGGCGACCTGTTCCAGCCGCTGCTTGCTAAGGGCGGTCGGCTTCACCTGGAGAAATTCTTTTGACGCTTCCCATCAACTCGCCTTATTTGCCGATGGAGGCCATGACCGCGGATGCCATTCCGGTGGGTCCCGAGTGGCAGTACGAACCCAAGTGGGACGGCTTTCGTTGCCTTGCGTTTCGCGATCATGGGGAGATTGAGCTGCAGTCAAAGTCGGCCCAATCGCTCACGCGCTATTTTCCGGAGATGGTGGAAGCGCTGGCTGGCCTGAAAGCCGAGAAGTTCGTGCTGGATGGCGAGATCGTAATTCCCCTCGATGGCAATTTGTCGTTCGATCAATTGCTGCAGCGCATCCATCCCGCCGAGAGCCGCGTGCGCAAGCTCGCGAAAGAGACTCCGGCCCGCATGATCGTGTTTGATTTGCTGGTGGATGAACACGGACGCGCGCTGGCCGATGAACCTCTCTCGGAACGACGAAAGGCGCTCGAGACTTTCGCGGGCGAACATTTTCAGTTGGACGGGTTGCTGGCGCTGTCCCCCGCTACGTGCGACCTTGCAGAAGCCAAGAACTGGTTCCGCTCCATGGGCGGCGGTCTGGATGGCATCGTGGCCAAGCGATTGGATGTGCCGTATCAATCCGGCGAACGCGCCGGGATGCTGAAGATCAAGAATCTGCGCACGGCCGATTGCGTGGTGGGCGGGTTCCGCTACGCGACCAAGGGGAGAACGGTGGGTTCGCTTTTGCTGGGACTGTACGACGATCAAGGCCTGCTGCATCATGTGGGCTTCAGTTCGTCGTTTCAGGCGAGCGAACGCGCGGAGATCACGGCCAAGCTGGAAGCCTCCAAGGGCGCGCCCGGGTTTACGGGAAAGGCTCCTGGCGGTCCGAGCCGGTGGAGCACCAAGCGGTCTACGGAATGGGAGCCGCTGAAGCCGGTGTTGGTCGTGGAAGTTCAGTACGATCATTACACCGGCGGGCGGTTTCGGCATGGGACCAAAGTGCTGCGGTGGAGGCCGGACAAGGCGGCTCAGCAATGCACGATGGCGCAAGTGGAACGCGAGAGCCAATCGCCACTGGACCTGTTAAGCCAATCCTGACTGCCCACCGATCGCCCCAGAGGCGTTCGCTACAATCAAACA
>JANXQZ010000721.1 GCA_025353235.1 Bryobacterales bacterium | reverse complement strand
TGAGATTGAAGTCGAGCAACTTTTCGATGATGCCCAAATGAATGCCGCCATCATGGAGAAGATCTATAACGAACTCTATCCGCTTTCTGCACGGGGAAAACGTGAGATTAAAGAAGCTCGGGACCAGGGCGTGCAAGAAGGAGTGCAAGTGGGGCGCGAAGAGGGCCAACTAACGGAAGCCCGTGAGACGTTGCATCGTTTGGTGTCCAGGCCCTTTCCATCCCTGAGTCTCTCAACGTAGTAACCGATCTCACCGTGCTCCGCACCGCGGAGGATGCGCTGTTTGAGGCCACATCCGACCAAGAGGCCGCGACGGTATTGAGAACTATAACTTTGTCATAGTTCCTGGGAATTGGGTTCGTTTTGCAAAATGCTCAAACAAGCTTAGGAAGACGACCATCTTTCGGGTCTGCCCACCGATCATTCGGAAGGATCGGCGACCAGCCCGGACGCAGCGGATCCTGATCGTAAGGATAGTTGCCCAGGTCGCGATAAAGCTCCTGGTACTCTCGAACCTTTTCGCGGTTGAGCTTCACGCCTAAACCCGGAGCGTCGGGTACGGCGATTGACCCATTCTCGTACTTCATCAAACCGCCTTCGATAATGTCGTCAGTCAGATGGTGATAGTGCGCATCCGCCGCAAAGGAAAGATTCGGCACCACAGCGCCGAGTTGCAGCATGCTCGCTAGCTGAATGCCCAACTCGCCCGACGAGTGAACGGCCACCCCGAGCTGAAACGTTTCGCACACGCCAGCAGCCTTGATGCAAGGCCGAATGCCGCCCCAGAACGTTGTATCGAGCAAGATAACGTCCACCGCTAAATCGAGAATATTGGCCGCAAGTTGTTCAAAGTTCACCACCACCGTGTTCGTCGAGAGCGGGACGCGTACCTTTTCGCGAACACGCCGCATCCCATTCATTCCGAACACGGGGTCCTCCAGATAATCGACGCGCAAATCGTCAATGGCCTGACCGAACCGAATCGCCTGCTCAGCCGACCAGACCCCATTTGGATCGAACCGCGAACCCTCGCCTGGGAAAGACTCCGCAAGCGCACGGTACGCCTCCAGTTCATAATCCGGATGAAACACGCCGCCCTTCTGTTTATGGCTGGTGAATCCAAACTTTTGTTTCATCGATTGAGCGAACGCCACCAACTGATCGGCTGTGCGCACCTCGCCTTCGCCCGTCTTCGGGTTCGGATAACGCCAGAAGCAGTAAGTCGCGAACGGAATGCGATCCCGTAACTTGCCGCCTAAGATTTGATGAACGGGCACGCCCCAAGCCTGTCCGATAATATCCAAGCAGGCAAATTCTAGGGCGGCAAGCATCTGGGTCCGATTGTTATACAGGGAAGCCGTGGGATTGGCAATGCGAAAACGCATCTCTTCGAGCTTCGCCGGATCATGGCCAATCAGATAGCTTTTTAGCCCGCGAATTGCCGCCTCGGCTGATTCCCCGCCCCCGCCCATCTCGCCCAGTCCAACGATTCCATTGTCCGTCTCAACCTCGACAATGGTCCGCACGAAGCGGCCCCAATGACACCCGTTCCCATGCCGCAACGGAGCTTCGAGCGGAACGGTCACCGTAGTCGCTCGAATATCGGAAATTCTCATACAACCAGTTTATTCGGACGGCATATAATGGCGGGAAAGGAACTCGCCATGACTCGCAAATTTGGGAGTAGTTTCATTCTCTTTCTAATCGCGACCGCCGCCGTCGCGCAAATCGACACCGGTTCCATCATTGGCACTGTTCGGGATTCGAGCGGCGCAGCGATCCCGAAAGCCTCGGTGACCGCCACCAATACTGCCACGAATGTTGCTCTCGCCACGGCCACTAACGACTCGGGCGAGTACCAATTTAGCGCTCTGCGCGCCGGGACGTACTCGGTTAGGGCCGTGTCAGCCGGGTTTACCGCACAAATTGTGAGCAACGTCGAAATTCATGTTCAGTCTCGCCCATCCCTGGACTTCACGCTGAATGTCGGAGATGTGTCGCAGACCGTCGAAGTCCAATCCGTCACCCCGCTGCTCAATACGCAGACGGCCGACGTGGGCGGCGTGGTCCAAG
>JANXQZ010000685.1 GCA_025353235.1 Bryobacterales bacterium | reverse complement strand
ACGAGGTCGGCGACGCTCATCATGGGCTCGGAATCTGTCCGGCGCTCTACCATTGTGTTGCCAGGATGAAGGCATCCGCACGAGATTCCGTAAGGTCGACCCTCAAGCGCGGCCACCTGCGTTAGTCCCCAAAGCCCGTGTTTGCTGGTGCTGTAGGGAGCGGAATGGAGCCGCACGCGCTGCGCCGAGATGGATCCGATGTTGATGATGCGTCCTCCGCCTTGCGGTTTCATGATGCGGAATGCTTCGCGGGTGCACAGAAAGGGTCCGCGAAGATTTACGGCCATGACGTGGTCCCAAGCTTCGACGGTGAGGTCCTCGAGCGGACCGCCATCGAAGGATCCTGCGTTGTTGATCAGTAGGTCGAGGCGTCCGAAGCGTTGCATGGTCTGGTGGAAGGCGGACTTGACCGGTTCATCCAGGGTGACGTCGCAGGAAATGGCTAGCACTTCGGCGTTTTGCGCGTGCAACTCCGAAGAAAGGGTTTCGAGCGCAGCGGCGTCCCGGGCCACGAGCACGACCTTTGCTCCTTCGGCTGCGAACGCTCGTGCCGCCCCTGCGCCGATGCCTCTACTTGCTCCAGTGATGAGAACGACTTTGTCTTCCAGTTTCCTCATAGACTTTCAACCTGCGCGGACTTCAGACCAGAACTATCCGTTCAAGATAGCTCTCCAGTTCGGCTAACTGCCCTTGCAGAGCAGCGCCGTCCGATTGCGTTGCGGAGTGCTCCAACTCAGCGCCGAGCCGAGTGCATTCCGCCAATCCGTACGAAGTACCAGTCCCTTTCATATTATGGGCCAAGGTGTGGAGGCGCTCAAAATCGGAAGCTGCGAGAAGTTGAAGCATCTGTGGAACTTCTCTCCTGCGGGCCTCGAGGTAGTCCGGCACGAGTTCCTCAAGGCCCTCCGGCATCTCGATCCGCAAGGGGTTCGCGGCTGCCTGACGCCCGAACTCCTGGATGGCGTTGAGGAGCTTTTGCTTAGAAATCGGCTTAGCCAAATGAGCTGTGCAGCCCGCGTCTTGGCTCATCGAAACGTCCTGCGGACGAGCGTTCGCGGTAAGCGCCACGATGGGGATCGGCGTCAACCCGCGTTCCCGCTCGATAGCCCGAATCGTGCGCGTGGCCACCAGTCCGTCCATCACCGGCATTTGCATGTCCATGAGGATGAGATCGAAATCGGCTGCTGTGAACCTTTCGACGGCATCATATCCGTCCTCGACGAAAGTCACCTGATGCGGGCTGCCCTTCAAGTAAACCTGAATCAGAAGACGGTTGTCCGGCGAATCCTCAGCGACCAGAATGCGCATGGGATCGCCGCTGGCCACTGTCGCGCAGCGGTCCACCGGCGCGATGTAAAGCTGTTGAGGCGAGGAACCGTCGTTGTCCTGCATCGCGTCGCAGACCAAACGGAGCAGTTCGGCTCGCTTCACTGGCTTTACTGCGTATCCGGCAATACCGACCTCGCGACGTCGCGCAGCATCGCCCGCCTGCGCGTCGGATGTGAGCATGATAATAGGCACCTTCGGGTCTAGTTTATTGATCCTGGCCGCTGTTTGGAATCCATTGAGGCCTGGCATGCGGTTGTCCAGGAGGACGAGTGAATACGATCGGCCTTCGGCTATCGCGCAGGAGAGACTGTCAAACGCTTTCTCAGGGAGGCTGCATTCGTCCGTTTCGAGCCCCCACGTGTTTAGGGTTTCCCGCAAGATGAGCCGGTTCGTGGCATTGTCGTCGATGACGAGAACGCGGCGTCCGTGGAAATCAGCTACCTGCGTGCGCAATTGCGTGCGGAACCCCGGTTCGAACGACGCCTCGAAGCGGAACGTGCTACCCTCGCCGACCGTGCTCGTGACTGTCAAACCTCCGCCCATCTGTTGGACCAGCCGCAGGCTAATCCCCAGGCCTAGCCCGGTTCCCCCGTATTTTCGAGTTGTGGAAGAATCCGCCTGCGTGAAGTCATCGAAGATCGTTTCCAGCATCTTCTCCGGAATCCCGATACCGGTATCGGACACGGCGAACTGAATGCGGCCCGCAACCCCGGAGTCATGTTGCTGAACCGCTAGGAGAACCTCGCCGGATTCGGTAAACTTCACTGCGTTCCCAAGCAGGTTGATCAGCACTTGTCGCAACCGAGTTGGATCGCCGATTAGCGCTGTCGGAACGCCCGGCGAGAGACGCGCTAACAAAGCGATGTTCTTGGCGCGAGCCTTGGGAGCGATTAGTTCGATGGACTGGTCCACGATATCTTCGAGGTCGAACTCGATGCGCTCCAGTTCGAAGTGACCGGCTTCAATTTTTGACAGGTCCAGAATATCGTTGATTAAAGCAAGCAGGCTCGAGCCGGCGCGGCGAAACACTTCTACGTACTGGCGCTGATCGGTGTCGAGATCCGAGTCCCAGAGCACATCGGCCATCCCCAGAATAACGTTCATCGGGGTTCTTATCTCGTGGCTCATCGCGGCGAGGAAATCGCTTTTGGCGCGATTGGCTTCCTCGGCGCGCCGGGTCTGCTCGACGAGTTTTTCGTTATTGAGACGAAGCTCGCGCTCGAGCGATTTCCTGGCAGTGATATCGGTAGCAATGCCGAGGAACCCTTCCAGAATTCCACTCGAGTTGCGAACAGCCGTGATGGCGAGGCTGACATCGAGCTGGCTGCCATCCTTGCGCACGTAGGTCCATTCCCGCTCCTCGG
>JANXQZ010000671.1 GCA_025353235.1 Bryobacterales bacterium | reverse complement strand
CGCTCTCAAGCTGAAAATCGCCCTCTTCATTTCCGAACGGCAGACGCGCCGGGAGATCCCCGTTCGTGCACAAAAGTCGGATGGTGACGGAATCGCGGTCGGGTGTGAGCTTTTCGCCCGAGAGGTCCACGAAGTTGATGTGCACGTCCGAGCCTTTATTGGCGCGCCAGGCGGACGGATTACGTGTTGTGTGATAGAACGTTTGGGTCGGGTGCCCGGCTGAGTGGCGGTAAGAATAGAAGGGCTCGTACACGACGGTTTCGGATGCGCCGCTCATGACGCCGACCACCTCCTCCACAGAGAAAATATCAAGAGCTTGTTCGCGACGGGCGTCGGGGATGATGCGGTAATCGAACTTCTTTTGCTCCATCAGGATGGGCTCGGCCACCTGCTTGAACAGATTGATGATTGGCGAGCAACCCAGCCGGAAAGTATTCTTGGAGACGGCCAACTCCAGCATCTGCCGACGGTCGCTACGCTCGAATTCGGAGAGAAAGAATAAAATTTCGATCTTCTCGCCGAAGTCCGCCTCGGCGATTTTGTCAAAGCCGGACAGATCGAGAAAGCAGAACTTCTCTGGGAACGTGAAATATTCCTGAAGCAGCCTGTAGCCCCAAAAGCTTCGCCGAGGAAACGGAACCAGGCCCTCGTTATGATCAAAGCCTACTTGGCGCAGAGAACCGGGAGCCAGCGTGACTATCTTGCGCATGGGTGCGGACAGATCGCGCGCCACGATCTGAACGCAGTTATTGCAGAGCAGTTCGATCAGGCTGTGGACCACGGTCCCGTCGCCCTGCAGGAAAATCCGCAGTGTCTTGAGGCTTAGCTTGGAGAAGCGCACATCGGGTAGGCAATGCAGTTCCATGCGCACCGCAGCCACTGCGGAGGGGACCTGAAGCGGAGGCTGGACGCGGTCGCAGGATCTCCAGTCGGAGTCCTTCACTACCACCGGCCACAAGACGGTATCGAAACAAGTGCGAAACTTGCAGGGCGTACCGTTCACCGGAGGAGAGTAAAGCAGCGAATCCTTAGGGACGTTGAGCCCGGTCATCAGCTTGCCCTGCTCCGGGTCGAGGTGGAACTCCACGATAGACGCGGAGGGTACGGGGCGCAGGTAATGCGGGTACAGGATGGAGAACAGCGATCCGACGATTTCGGGAAAATCGTCGTCGATCTTCATGTATACGCGCGCCGCGAGGAGTGCGAATCCTTCGAGGAGCCGCTCCACATGAGGGTCGTCGCACTTGCCGGCTTCCAGCATCAGGCGACCGGCAACCTTAGGATATTTCTTTGCGAACTCTGCGCCTAGGAAGCGAAGGTAGGTGAGCTCCCGCTCGTAGTGGAAGAGCAGATCGTCGCGCATGCTAGTGTCCAGCCCTGCTCTGCACGCATCCAGACCGCTCCCTTACGGTCACGGCTCGGTAACTGAGCCGTGACCGTAAGGGAGCGGTCTGGGCACTAGCTCTCTTTGACACTGTATGCGCCCTTGGAGATCTCCAGCACGGTGTCGAAGGCAATGCGTTCCGGCAAAGGATCCACCATCAGAATCGCTTCCACATGAAACGTGATAGCCTGCTGCGAAGGAGAGATGGGCTCTCTGTTGGTCACCTTGGCACGGGAAAGACGCGGCTCGAACATCTCTATCGCGCATTCGAGCGATCGCAGCAGCCGTTGCTCGTCTGAAGCGCTCTGAACCGAAATAGAGCTGATATCGGGCAGTCCGTAACAGAGCAGCGACTTGCGAATCTCCTGGCAGCTCTCTGGAATGTCGATTGGCATTTTGGTCGTGTTGAGCAACCATTCCAGATCGCGTTTCACCGACAGGCGGTAGCGGCGCAGCGACTCG
>JANXQZ010000666.1 GCA_025353235.1 Bryobacterales bacterium | reverse complement strand
ATCAGTATCGACCTTGCCCCCGGCATCGACCTGGAAACAGAAGCCGAACTAAAGCCGCAGCTTTCCGTGTTGTTGCCGAATCGATTCCTCAATCGCTGGCTGGAGAGAAACGAATTTCCGAAGTCGCTGCATCCCCAAACGTTGAAGCAGCGAACCTCTCTCACAACTCTATTGCATGCTTGGCGGCTTGCGCCCGCAGGCACCGAAGGCTTCGACAAGGCGGAGGTCACGGCGAACGGCGTGGACACGAACGAACTGTCTTCGAAGACGATGGAATCGCGGCGCGTTCCCGGACTATATTTTATTGGCGAGCTAGTAGATCTAACGGGTCATTTAGGAGGGCATAATTTTCAATGGGCGTGGGCTTCCGGTTTCGCAGCCGGACAAGCGATTTGATATCTGCAAGTGGCTGTGATTGCTCGAAATGATTTCCTTGACGTCCTGACTCCAACAAGGTATAAAGACATGTCCCCCGCTGCAATTCGAGACCGATTGTAGAGAGCAACACCGTTTGGAGCCTCGTGAATTTAGAATCGATCCGCGAAGATAGTCTTCTGAATTTGGTCCATGATCTGCGGCAACCGCTGAGCGCCATCGAGATCATTGCGTTCCACCTGGAATCGCGCCTCCCTGCGGACCTGACGGACGCTCGCAAGTTCGTGATCATGTTGCAGCAGCTGGTGGGAGATGCGAACTTGTGCATGTCTGAAGCCGTGCTGGCCAGCAGAAAATCGCCGATTCCGATGGCTTGAGTCACGGTCGGCGATCATGTTCCAGCTTCCCGGGGGGCAAACCATGCTGCGCCGCAGGCCACCAGAATTGCTGAGGAAGGCCAGGATACCGATACGCCCGCACACGCGCCTGCACTGCGGGAGTAACCAAGTATTCTTGGAGCGCGGTAGCGCCTTGCACGTTGACGGTGGGCGATGTTTGGAGAGTCACGACGGTTGAAACCATGATTCTCTGCAACAGTGGATCGCTCGAAAGCAAAATTTCCAGATTCAACGGATGTGTGGCCCGGTAATGCAAAAAGGGATCGATACCCCAGACCGTGTAGCCGCCTACGCTGGATGCGCTGTCCACGGCGTCGGATCCTTCCAACCCCAAATCCGAATACCAATCTCCTCGGTCGGGGCGTCCAGCAGCCTCCCAGACCAAATCGAACAGGGCCTGCACGTTCGGATCGTTATTCAGGATGAAGGGCGACTTGGTCCCGGCGATTCGCCGAAACGCTTCCACAGTGTCGGCCGCCCCCCGGATGTTGGCGGGGTCTTCGGGCGGTCCTAGCACTACTGTTTGAGTTGCAAATAATGGGCGCGGCCATTGCCCCAAGCCCTCCAAGACGAACTGTTCCAATCCAGGAAACCCGTAATGCGAGATGACCAGATCGGCCGCGCCGGTGCGGGCGACGTTGTAGATATCCTGGTTCGTGACGGACACCTGCACGTGATAACCGCTTTGCTTTTCGAATTCAGAGAGTAGATCATTCAGCAGTCCGCTGCTGGCTGGCACCATCACGGTAGACAGCCGAACCGTTGCCGGGTTCGGCTGGGCGAGCATCTGGATACCTGGGAAGGAGCAAGCTAGACTGAATACAATTAGGTTGCGGACATGCATAGATGGAGGCTGTTTGCGACTGTGCCTACTTTACACCAATCAAGATGTACTAGCCGCCAATGGCGTACATGGGGCGAGGCGGGGGCACGAAGCGTGAGGAATTAATCTCGTGGCCGAGCCACTTCTCTCGCACGTTGCCGCGAATTGCCGAAGCAATCGCGTCGTCAGGTGCGCCGTTTCTCAGAAGGATTTTTATGTCGGTCTCATCGATTGCAAACAGGCAGTAGCGCAAGTGGCCGTCGCTGGTAAGCCGCAGACGGTTGCAGTTGAGACAAAACGGACGGCTCACAGATGCGATGAAGCCGATCTCGCCGATGCCGTCGGCGAAGCGATAGTCGGTGGCAGGGGCCCGAGGATCTCGATCCGGAATCTCGATCAGCGGCGCGATCTCTCGCGATAGAATCTCGATCATTTGGTCGGCCAGCAGCACCTTGGTCCGATCCCAAAGCCCCTGCGCATCGAGCGGCATGAACTCAATGAACCGAATCTCATGCCCAAACTCGCGCCCGAAACGAGCCATCGGCACCAGGTCGGGTTCGACCAGATTCTTTACAGCTACCGCGTTGATCTTGATGGATTCAAAACCCACGCGTCGCGCTGTTTCGAGTCCTTCGAGCACCAGGCCCAGATCGTCCCGTCGCGTGATGTGCTTGAATCGCTCACGGTCCAGCGTGTCCAGGTGGACGTTCAAGCGGCGCAAGCCTGCGTCGAACAAAGCCTGCGCTTGCGAGCCAAGCAGCACTCCGTTAGTGGTCAGGGCGAGATCCTGAATTCCGGGGATCGCGCTCAGCTTGCGGATTAGTATCGGCAGATCTTTGCGCAGCAGCGGTTCGCCGCCGGTCAGCCGCAACTTAGTCACGCCCAAGCCTGCGGCGATCCGCGCGAAACGCTCGATCTCCTCGAACGATAGGATCTCTTCCCGCCGCATGAACTTTACGCCCTCTTCAGGCATGCAGTAGAAGCAGCGGATATTGCAGCGGTCGGTGACGCTGATGCGGAGATTGTCGTGAACGCGACCGAACGTATCGGCGAGAGGAGTGTTCACTTCACTGCGAGCATTCGCTCGATCGGTAGCAACGCACGGTCCATGATATCTTGCGGCAATTCGATTCGGGGGGTCAGATTGAGCAGGCAATCCCGCAGCTTTTCGAGCGTATTTCGACGCATATAGGGGCACTCGCTGCAATTGCAGTTCTCATTCGCTACGAAATAGAAACGCTTGCCAGGCGACTGGCGCTCCAGCGAATGCGCCACTCCGCTCTCGGTCATCACAATGAACTCGTCAGCGTCGGACGCTGCGCACCACTTGATGATGGCGCTGGTAGATCCAATGAAATCGGCCATTGCGAGCACGTCCGACGGACACTCGGGATGCGCGGCAACCAAGGCGCTGGGGTGCTCGGAACGGGCAACACTCAAGCGGCGAGCCGGGAAAGTGGCGTGCACGATGCAAGCGCCCTGCCAGATTTTCATGTTCTCGCGGCCCGTTTGCTTTTTCACGTAGTTGCCGAGGTTGAGATCCGGCAGGAATAAGATCGGCTTGTCGGCCGGGATGGAATTTACGATTCGAACGGCGTTGCTCGAAGTGCAAAGGATGTCGCTCTCAGCCTTCACCTCCACCGAGGTGTTGATGTAGCTGACGATTACATCGTCTGGATGCTTCTCTCGATAGGCTCTCACCTGTTCCGCCGAGCAGCTCTCCACTAAGCTGCAACTAGCCTTGAGGTCCGGCAAAACTACGGTGCGCTTGGGATTCAGGACCTTCGCGGTTTCAGCCATGAACAGCACGCCGCAGAAGGCGATCACGTCGCCGTCGAAATCGCGCGCCGTGCGGGCCAATTCAAGGCTGTCGCCCACGGCGTCGGCAATTTCCTGGATCTCGGAGTCCTGATAGTGGTGCGCGAGAATGACGGCGTTTCGATCCTTTTTGAGTTCAAGAATCTCTTCCGCGATTGTGTCGAGAGCTACCATTTTCGCCACCTCCCAGTGTACCAATCCTAAAACAACGCCATCCAACTTTTGTTATGTATCTTACGAACCTGTTAGACTGAATCGAAAGAGCCAACTATGACCCGATTACCTCGCCTCATTCTGTTTATCCTAGCGTTCAGCTTACTTTCCGCATCGTTCGCCAATGCTCAAAACCTCATCTGCAATGCAACGGCCGTACCGCCTATTGTCCGAGGCGAGGGCGTTACCGAACGCATTGGCGACATCGTACTGAACTGTTCGGGCGGTACGCCGAATGCGCGGATCACTGGCAATTTTTCAGTTTTTCTGAATACCAACATCACCAATCGAGTTGCGGCCAACAGCGTAACTGACGTAGTTTTCACCATAGACACCGGATCTGGGCCTCTTCCGGCTACAGTTCCCGGCACGATCACGGGACCGGGCAGCCTCGTTTATAACGGCTTGTCGTTCAACCTTTCGTCAGCCGGGACCGCTGTGCTCCGCATCGCTAATATTCGCACTGCTGCAATTCAGTTGATGCTTTTACCGAATGCCTTGATTCAAGCCTTCCTGGGCTTCAACGGTGGCAACTTGGTCTCAATCACGAACAGCCAGTTGACCGTAGGTTCGGTGGAACGCGCACTGTTTGCTGGCAACTCGTCGAGGCTCGTTTGCGCGCCGGGAGGATCTCTACTTCCAGACACGTTGTTGGTTTCCACTCTGCTGAAGACCGCCGCTTATGCAACTACCCGTGTGACCGAGGGCTTCGCCGACGCTTTCGGGCCTCGGAGCGCTTGGGCGAATCTAAACGCCGACTCCGGGGAGAGGATCATTGTTAAGTACTCGGGCTTTCCGCAAGGCGCGTGGTTGTTTGTGCCCGATGTAGTGGCTGGGTCGGACGCTGTGCAGCCAACTGGCGCGGGCAATTACGGCGTGCCCGCTTCAGGCGGACAGTACGCGCCGAGTCCGAACGGGTCACTGTTGCTGGCTCGCGTGCGCAACACGGACGCAAATGGAGCTGGGGGCTTTCCAGTGTATGCCCCGGGCGCTCTGGGATCCGGGACGGTCAGCTTCGATTCAGTGGGCGAAATTCCGCTGGCGAATGGGAACGGGATTGCGGTTTACGAAGTAGTGGACGCAAATGCGAACGTGCTGGAAAGCGCGCAGTTTCCGACTTTTTTAGGACTCGCTCCATCCACCGTGAACGCGCCAATATTCACTGGAGCGGATGTCACGCTCGCCCCTGTTTCCACCGTGCAGACGGCGACCTCGACTGATCCAATTCCGCGGTTCATGGCGGTGAGCGCCCCGAACGATTGCGGGATCGTCGGCGATTGTACGGCGAACTATTTCCCGCGTCTCTACGTGGACACGACGCCGCTCAACTTCGCGGCGCGAACGGCGTCGAGTTATCAGGTTGGGTATACGCGGGTCCTGAATCAAGGCGGTGGAGTGTTGCATTGGAGTACCAGCGTGACGTATATCAACGGATCGGGATGGCTGCAGGTTTCGCCCGACTCCGGTGTGAATAATGCCACGATCCGAATCGATGCTTCTCCGAGCAATCTCGCTCCGGGCGTGTATCAAGCCACGCTGAACGTGGACGGCGGGCCGATGGTCGGTGCGCAGCAAGTGCCGATTAGTTTCGTAGTGACACCTACTGATCCGTTAGTTGCACAGCCTGTGATTCTGAGCGTAGTAAATGGGGCCAGCTTCGCGCTGGGTCCAGTTGCGCCGGGATCTCTGGCCACTTTGAAAGGGATGCGGCTCGGTGGCGATTCGGTGTCGGTGACCTTCAATAGCTTAGCGGCCAAGGTGCTTTACTCGAGTGACCTGCAGATTAACTTGGTGGTTCCAGCAGGGTTGGCGGGCGCGCAATCGGCTCAGGTGATCGCAACGGTGAACGGCGTTTCCAGTTCGGCTTCCACGGTGGGACTGGTCAGCATGGCGCCAGCGATTTTCTCGGGTGCCGTTCTGAACCAGGACTACTCCGCTAACGGAGCGGGAAATCCTGCGCAACTCGGCAGCGTGATTCAGATCTTCGCGACTGGCTTGTCTGGCACGGGAGCGATCACGGCGCAAATTCACGATCGGGTGATTAGCGTGCCGTATTATGCGGGAGCGGCACCGGGGCTGTTGGGCGTGCAGCAGGTGGATTTGATTGTGCCTCAGGACTTGCCATCGATGACTACGGATGTGTATGTGTGCGGGAATATCGGGGATCAGAAAGTTTGCAGCGCTCCAGCGCGGGTCACGATCTCGCAGTAGGTGGACTTAGGCTAAGCTGCGACTAACCGCTTCACGCGGATTAGCTTTTCACGCTTGCGAGTCTGGGCAATGTCGTGTGAGGATTGCATACGCATAAGTGTGTCCATTTTTACTCCGAAGGCCTTTTCAATTCGCAGCGCCATGTTGCCGGAGAGGTCGGACTTGCCATTGAGGAGGCTTGACAGCGCGGGCCGAGATATTTGGAGGGCCCTTGCTGCCGCCGTGACGGAGAGGCCAGCGGGTTCGATAATTTCCGTTCGGATGAAATCTCCGGGATGCGGGGGGTTCTTC
Organism: Bryobacterales bacterium; assembly: GCA_025353235.1. GTDB lineage: Bacteria > Acidobacteriota > Terriglobia > Bryobacterales > Bryobacteraceae > JANXQZ01. The sequence goes on along the minus strand of JANXQZ010000666.1, from coordinate 4,799 downwards.
ATGGGCATGGCAGTAGACTTTTTTATCCTAGTGGTAATCTTCTAAATTCAAGTCGATGATCTGGAGCTCCGCTGCATCGATTCGAAACGTCAGGCGCAAGTTGCGGGTTACGCTTAGGCTCCAGGTGCCTCTACGGTCGCCAGTGAGTGTATGGCTCTTCCACGCGGTGAGTGAACGCAATTCGTCCGGATCTTCCATGTCATCAAGATATGCGAACACTTTTCGCAATTTTTCCACGGTGTCCGGCGGCACGCCTTTTCCACTTCCGTCTATATACAGCCTCTTCAAACCCTTATGAGCAAAGTTTCGTATTTTCACGAAAGGGCCGTTATGTGTAGCTTAACACTTGTCTACCCAGCCTGGGCAGGGGATTCAGCGATCTTGCACCATCTTCTCGATCCCGGCGAGCAGGTCGGTTTGATACTTGAACCGAAGCACCACCACTCGGTCGAAGTGTCCAGTGGGCGCGGCGTTCACGATCTCTCTACGAGTCTGCTGACCCTGCAGCATCGTAGAAGCAATCAGCATGAGCATGGTCGTTTTCATTTTCACGTTCTAATGTTAATAGCATGAAACTTGCGATCTTATCTTTGTTGGCAATTGTCCCCCTCGCCCTTGCAGCAGGAAAAACGCACTGGGTGGTGACATGGGGTGCAAGCTCGGCTCCTCAGCTCACGCTTGACCAGATGACGGCAGCCAAGTTGAGCTTCGACAATCAGACCATTCGAGAGATTGTCCATACGAGCATGGGCGGGAACACGGTTCGGGTGCGCCTATCGAATGCTTATGGCAAACAAGCTGTTGAAGTGGGAGCAGCTCATATTGGATTGCAGGAATCGGGCTCGCGGATCGCGGCCAATTCGGATCGAGCGCTCACGTTCAGCGGACGTCCAGCGATTTCTATTCCCGCAGATGCTGCGGTTCTGAGCGATCCCGTGACGCTGAATGTTCCGTCGGGGGCTAACCTCGCGGTCAGCATCTTCGTTTCCGGGCCAGCCATGGGAGCAAGCATCCATTATTCGGCCCAGCAGACGAACTACATCGGTGCGGGTGATCTGACGGGCGCGCCATCTCTGTCGAACGCGGAAACAATTTCGTCCTGGGTGTTTTTGGCTGGCGTGGATGTGCTCTCTTCGGCATCTGCCGGTGCGGTGGTCGCATTTGGAGACTCGATCACCGACGGGGCGATGTCCACGGTGGACGCCAACCATCGCTGGCCTGACATTCTCGCTAGTCGCTTGAAAGGTAAGGTGGCGGTCATGGACGCCGGGATCGGCGGAAATAGGATTCTGCACGATGCGTCTGGCAATGTCCGGTTCGGCGTGAATGCCCTGGCGCGATTCGATCGCGACGTCCTTGTTCAACCCGGGGTTAAGTACGTGATCGTTCTCGAGGGCATTAATGATCTGGGCCATGCGGGAACATCCGCACCCGCTTCCGAAGTCGTCAGCGCCGAAGATATCATCGCTGGTTTGCGCCAGTTGATTGAACGAGCGCATGAGAAAGGGATCAAGATCATCGGCGCAACCATCACGCCTTTCGAGGGCACCTCCTTCGCTGGGTATTTTACGCCTGAGAAAGAGGTGAAGCGTAAGGCCATCAATGAATGGATTCGGACCAGCCGCGCTTTTGACGGGGTGATCGATTTCGAAAAGGCAGCGCGCGATCCCGATCACGTGGACCGCATGTTGCCTGCCTATGACGGCGGGGATCATCTGCATCCGAGCGATGCCGGATACAAAGCTATGGGCGAGGCGATCGACTTGAAGCTGTTTAAGTAAGAGACGCTTATCGATGGGCGACCGGGTGTTTCAGCTCTTCTTCTAGAATGGGTTTCAATGCGGCAAGCGAGATGGATGCGTTGAGGTGCTTGCCGTTGACGTAGATGGAAGGCGTGCCGTTTACACCGGCGAGTTCGCCGTCCTGCGTGTCCTTCTTCACCACAGCCTTATTCTTAGGCGAATCGAGCGCGGCGTTGAATTTATCGACGTCCATCCCGAGTTGTTGAGCCCATGCCACCAGATTTTCACGGCTCAACTGACGATAATGCGCGAACATCTGATCGTGCATCTCCCAGAATTTCCCCTGCTCTTGCGCGGCCAGAGAAGCCAGCGCCGCCAATCCGGCATGCGGATGCATGGAGAGCGGGAACTGCTTGTAGACCAGCCGAACGTCGCGCGGATAGGCCGCTAACACATGGTGAAGTTCAGAGGCGGCTTGGGCACAAAAGGGGCATTCGAAATCGGAAAACTCCACCAACAAAACACGGGCAGCAGCCGGTCCGGTGGCAGGCGCTCCCGAGGTTGGGATCTCGACCGCGTCATCCAGGACCTTGGGAGCGGGGCGCGGACGTCCGAGCGCCGACGAGGCCACGATCTTTTTTACCTCTCCCTCGTTCTTGCCATCCTTGAACCCTTTGATGATCAGCGCCGCTAAGCCTTTGCTGTAGGTACAGGGCGGATCCTCCACCCGGCACTGCGCTACTTTCATCCCGCAGCCGCATGTGCAGCCCGTGTCGCGCATGGTCTTCAGCGCACCGTCCTTCTGGGCAGCTGTGAGACCGGTGAGATCGATATCCGGCAACGTAGTGGCTGTTTGCCAGGAGGGCGCCTGCGCGGCCAAGCTGCCAGTTAACACGCAAAGGGTCGCGATCGCGCGAGAGAAACTCATATTTTCATTATGGATGAGTTAGGATATGAGCTTGCTGCGACGATTTTTAATCCCATTTGGGTTGGCGCTTCTGGTCCTGCAAGCCCAGCCGGCGAACAAATTTGCTTTGACGGTGGACAACATCATGCGGGGACCGGGGCTGTTCGGATATGAGCCATCCGAAGCGCGCTGGAGCGGTGACAGCGAACGTATCTATTTCTTGTGGAAGCACGCGAGCGATCCGCTGATTGCGGACTTCGACACGTATACGGTGAACCGCGACGGGACAAGCCTGCGCAAGCTGTCCGATGAGGAATCAAAGGCTGCGCCCCCGGTTTTAGGCGATACAACGAAGGACAAGCGGTTTACGATCTATGCGCGTGACGGCGACATTTTTCTCTATGACAGCAGTGGCGACAAGACACAGCAGGTTACGAAAACGGGAGACGTGGAAACGAACCCGCGCTTTCTCCGCGATAGCAAGCGAATCTGTTTCACCCGTGCAAATAATCTCTATGTGATGGGGCTGGATACTGGTTCGCTAGTTCAAATGACTGACATTCGAGCAGCTGGTGCAGTTCCTGCGGTCGGCGGTCCAGTTGGGGGCCTCGGCCAAGGACAGGGACAAGGGCGCGGAGGGCAGGGCAGAGCAGCGGGGCCCGTGACAGAGCAGCAGAAGGGCACCGATAGCCAAGAGTTTATCAAGAAGGAAGAGCGGGACCTGCTGGAAACGATTCGCGAGCGGGCGACGAAGCGCGAGCAGGATGACGCGAAACATAAGCGCGAGAATCCGCGCAAGCCCTTCACGCTGCAGGCGCGGCAGTCGGTGATGGCGCTGCAGCTATCGCCCGATGAGAAGTACGTGTTCGCTACCGTTGGCGAGAGCGGCGAAAAAACTAAGACCACCGTGGTGCCTAGCTTTGTGACGGAGTCCGCCTATACGGAAGATCTTCCGTCGCGCAACAAGGTTGGTGACGTGCAGTCGCGGGTGCGTCTGGCGGTGCTGAGCGTGGACACGGGAGATGTGAAGTGGGTGGATCACGGGCAGAAGCTTACGCCTGTTGTGGGTGCGGCCAAAATGGAATCGGGCAAGGAGATTGGCGGACCTCCCGCGAAAGTTCTGGCGGAGGCCGAACGTGACATCCAGCTATCTCAACCGTTGTGGTCAGAAGACGGAACGAAGGCGGTAATGATGGCGCGGGCGGGCGATAACAAGGATCGCTGGATTCTGGCACTGGATCCCGCTACCGGCAAGACGCGCGTGATCGTGGATGAGCACGATAGCGCGTGGGTGGACGGGCCCGGTGCGTTTACGCTGGGCTGGATGAAAGGCGACACCGCAATCTACTTCCAATCCGAGCGAACAGGGTACGCGCAACTCTACACGGTGCCGTATGAGGGCGGGGAAGCTCGTGCGCTGACCTCGGGCAAGTGGGAGGTGACGAGTGCGCGCCTGTCGAAAGACAAGTTGCGGTTCTATCTGACAACAAGCGAGGCTGACTTGGGCGAGCATCAGCTTTATGAGATGGGTGCCGACGGGGGTCCGCGCACACGCCTTACTAAGTTGGCGGGAGGTCACAACGGGGTTCTCTCGCCGGATGAGCGCTGGATCGCGGACGTTTACTCCTACACGAATCAACCGCCCGAGTTGTATGTTCAGGAGAATCGGCCGGACGCGGCGGCGCGGAAACTGACAACTTCGCCAGCTCCCGATTTTTCTCAGTATGCTTGGCAGGATGCGCAGATCGTGACTTTCCCGGCCCGTGACGGAGCGCCTCTGCGCGCGCGGCTTTACAAGCCCGCAAGCTTTCGAAAGGGTGGGCCAGCTGTTGTGTTTGTGCATGGGGCTGGCTATATGCAGAACGTGCATAAGTGGTGGTCAAGCTACTCGCACGAGTATCTGTTTCATCATTTGTTGATGGAGCGAGGGTTCCTGGTGATCGACGTGGACTATCGCGGGTCGGCGGGATACGGGCGCGATTGGCGCACGGGCATTTACGAGCACATGGGTGGCAAGGATCTTGACGATGAAGTGGACGCGGCCAATTGGATCGTGGCGCATCACGGAGTGAATCCGAAAAAGATTGGCATGTATGGCGGCAGCTACGGCGGGTTCATGACGCTGATGGCCATGTTCACGCAGCCAGACG
>JANXQZ010000659.1 GCA_025353235.1 Bryobacterales bacterium | reverse complement strand
CGGCCGAACTGGATCCCTCCTATCGCGACTCGCTTCTGGAACTGGCTGGCTTGCTGGAGGCCAGTCAGCCCGAAGAGGCCATCGCCCTGTATCGACAGTTCCCCGAGAATGCGGCGGCTCAAGAGCGGGTTGGCGCGCTGCTGATCAAGGAAGGCAAATCTTCGGAGGCGGTGGCGAGCCTGGAAGACGCCGTGGCCAAATCTCCTACCATCCCAAACAAGGCCGCTCTGGCGACGGCTTACCTGAAGAGCAAGCAGCGTGACAAAGCCTTTCCTCTGATGCAGGAACTTTTGAAGGACCAGCCCAACGACTTCGAATTGAGAATGGTCTATGGCCGGATGCTGCGGGACGACCGCAAGTTTCCGGACGCCGCGCAGCAGTTCTTCCGCTCCACGCAATTAAAGTCCGATTCGCCGGAAGCTTGGAGCGAATTGGCTGGCGTGCTGGTGATGGTGGAGAACTATCCGGCAGCGCTCGGCTCTCTCGACAAGCTGGCAGCGCTGCATGCAGAGAAGCCGGGTCACGTGTACTTGCGAGCGATTATCCTCGATAAGCTGAAGCAGTTGAAGCCGGCGCTGGAGAGCTATCAACGGTTCCTCGCGATGAGCAACGGAATCAGTCCGGACGAAGAGTTCAAGGCTCGGCAGCGGGCTCGCATAATATCGAGGGAGCTGAGCAAGAAGTGACCTTCATTCTGATGTTGTTCCTGGCAGCCGATCTGGCTTCGATTAAGGCTGTGCCGGATCTGGAGAAGCGGTCCGAAATGGCACTGGCAAACGCGGATCAGTTAGTCGATTCCGCGCGGGACGCCTATAAGTCCGGGAAAGATCAAGAATGGAAGCAGGCGCTCGGAGAGCTGCGGGACTCGGTGAACCTGGCCATCGAATCGCTCGAAAGCGCCCCAAAACAGGCCCGAAAGAGCAAGTACTACAAGCGAGCGGAATTGAAAACGCGAGCCTTGGCCCGTCGGCTAACGACGCTGGGCGATGAGGTGAGCGTGGACGACCGCAAGGCGATTGACGATGTCCGGCAAAAGGTCCAGGAAGTGCACGATCATTTGCTCGAAGACATCATGAGCAATAAGAAATAGGAGGTGCTCCGAGTGAAACGGCTTGCGCTATCGGCATTGGTTATTTTGGCATCCTGCTTCGCGCAGGAGCGGGATTTTCTCACCGCTGACGAGACCGATCAGGTGCGGGAGGCCCAGGATCCAAATGAACGGATGCAGCTGTATATTCATTTCGCCAAGCAGAGGCTTGATCTTCTTCAGCAGTTGCTTAGCAAGGAGAAAGCGGGGCGGTCGGCGTTGGTTCACGATGTTCTCGAAGATTACACGCATATCATTGAGGCGATCGACACCGTTGCAGACGATGCCTTAAAGCGAAAGGTAGTCATCAATGTTGGGATCGGAGTGGTGGCCACGTCCGAGAAAGAAATGCTGGGTTCCTTGAATAAGATCGACGAGATGCAGCTCAAAGATCGCTCGCGGTATGACTTTGCCCTGAAAACAGCCATCGAGACGACGCAGGATAGCGCGGAGCTTTCCACGCAGGACCTTGGCTCGCGCGCTGGCGAGGTAGCCGCAAAAGTGGTTAAAGATAAGAAAGATCGCGAGGCCATGATGGGTACGCAGGAACTGGAGCAGAAAAAAGCCGAGCAGAAGAAGGAGTCGGAGGGCAAGCGGAAGGCGCCAACTTTGCGCAGGAAAGGCGAGGCGAGTCCCGACAAGCCTTAGCATCGCAGGTAAAAACGTCCGCCGAGCCTAACCGAGACGCAGTAATGGACTGAATTCAAACGGCTGCAACTGTGGAGAACTACGTGCATCTATTTATTTGATGCACTTTTTTACATGGCGCAGGGTCCAAGTCGCGTGCGCCGTTCTCACGTTCGCCCTTTTTCTTGGGATTGCCATCCCGTATGTCAGACTAGCCCGCCGAGTAGATCAGCAGCTTGCGTCGGGACCGTTTGTCCGGACTTACAGCTTCTATTCTTCGCCGGAAACGCTCTCTCGCGGCGACCAGATTACACCCGATGACTTCGCCCGATCCTTAAAACGTTTGGGGTACCGCGAGGCTGGTGAAGCGCCCGGCCCTGGAGCCTTCCGCCTTACAAACGATTCTCTAGTCTTGAAACAGTCTTCACCCCGGGGACATGGGATTAGCTTTGGCTTGGTTAAGGGAACGATCGATTCCATCCGCGACCTCGATACGGGGAAGCAAATAGATGAGTATCCGATTCCGCCGCAGTTGATCGCCAACGTTTCAGACTCGGGCCGTGAAAAACGGGTTTTCGTACACTTTGCCGATCTGCCACCCGTATTAGTGAACGCGATTGTTTCTGCGGAGGACAAGCGATTTTTCACGCACGCCGGATTCGACCCTCTGCGCATCGCCAAAGCCGCCTACGTCGATTTCAAAGACCAGCGTAAGGAGCAAGGCGCATCCACGCTCACCATGCAGCTCGCACGGAATCTCTGGCTTGAGCCCGACAAACGCTGGAAACGCAAGGCGACTGAGCTTCTGATTACTCTG
>JANXQZ010000631.1 GCA_025353235.1 Bryobacterales bacterium | reverse complement strand
TGAAGGGACCGCTTGCGCTCATATTTCGAATCTGCGGTTTAAAGAAGGAGAGCAGAGTCGCCTTTACCAAACCGGCGCTGGGCGTTCCGAAGAAGAATGCATGCGAGGTGCGAGCGCGGAAGTCCAGGTACTTCACTAAGGCTCGCTGAACCACCAGCCCTCCCATGCTATGAGCCACTAACACCAGTCGCTCATAGGCGTTGAGCTTGGGTTCGCCGTGCAGCATGGTGGAGATCTCTTCGAGCTTCGCGTCGGAGCTCCACAGCCCTAGGATGTCAAAGCTGCGGTGGCTGGCATATCCAAAACCAAAGAGGTCCCAACCGCCTAGGCGGGGGTCCTTCAACAGGACATCGGGAATGCTGCGCCAAGTGTTCTTCCAATCACCGGTAAACCCATGCACGAATACGATGGCAGCTTTATTAGCTTGTTTCGCCGGGCTGCCGTCAATAGTGAATTGTTCGATCATGTGCCCAGCATTATATCTCCGCTGGACCGTCCAGGCTGCGCCAGAGATACCAGGCCGCTACCGAACAATAGGGATGCCACCTCTCCGCGATCACCGTCACCTCCTTCGGCGTAGGAAGTTCCGCGAGCGCGTACGCTTTCCGAATAGCTGCGCGCACGCCGAGATCGCCCGTGGGCAGCACGTTAGGCCGCTGCAAGGCGAACATGAGGAACATGTGGGCGGTCCATACGCCGATCCCCTTCACTTGAGTCAGGTGCTCGATTACTTCTTCGTCAGTTCGCTCGGAGATGCGCTCGAAAACGATTTGGCCAGACTGCGTGCGCTCGGCCAAGTCGCGGATGTAAGACGTCTTGGCGGTGGAGAGTCCGAGGGCGCGCATTTTTTCCGAGGCTAGGTTGAGAATCGCGGACGGGTTGATATTGCCGTCCGGCAAGGCTGCCTCCAGTCTCCCCAGAATCACTGCAGCAACTTTACCGCTCAGCTGTTGATAGACAATGGATCTGACCAGGGTCTCGAAAGCCGGCTCGCGGTACTCCATGACATACGGCCCAACTCGCTGGATGATGGCAGCCAGAACGGGATCTGATTTCTTCAGATGAGTGATCGCTTTACGCATGGAACGCAACTTTAGAATGCTGCATCTACCACTATAAGATCAATGCGCCTAACTGCTTTACTCCTGCTGTGTTCGCTTCTCGTTGCACAGGAAGCTCCCACCATCAAGGTGGATGTCGACATCGTCAATATCTTGTTTACGGTCCGCAATAAGAGCCGCGGGCTGGTTGGCAACCTTGAGAAGGGTGATTTTACTCTGTTCGAGGATGGCAAGCAGCAAGAGGTGAAATACTTCACGCGTCAGACGGATCTGCCGTTGACCATCGGATTGCTCATCGACG
>JANXQZ010000615.1 GCA_025353235.1 Bryobacterales bacterium | reverse complement strand
GCCGTTGTCTATTCCCGTTACTCCTCTTCCTGGAGCATTGACCGCACGCGCCGTATTCGGTTATGCGGAGAACGGCCCGCCGCAGAATTTCTATTGCACTAGCCGTCAGGAGGCTTGCACCACCTCAGGGACACCCTTCGCATGGTTGAGCGAGATTCAGCAGTTGAAACAGTGCCGGGCGGGCTGCACAATTAGCATTCCGGTGATTCCCGGGAGAGTGGTTTATTACCGGATCGATTGGATGGACGGTGCGGGCCACGTGCTGGAGTCGGGTCCTGTGAATGCGGCCGCAGCCACTCCATAAGCGGTCGAGTCCGGCTACTTCACCATGGTCAACAACATCAAGACTGGCGTATGGGCGACAATGGCGTGCTGGAGATGGGCGGGCATGTGCGTGAAAGCTCCCGTGCTGACTTCCATGGTCTCCTCGCCTAGCGTCAGGCTCGCTTCACCTGCTACGAAATAGAGCATCGTAGGCAGGGGCGCGGCGTGTAGACTCATTGCATGTCCGGCTGCAAGCCCATACAAGACGACCTTCAACCGATTGTCGTTTTGCAGGATGCTGCTGACGATGCCCTTATCGGGGATCTGAACTACACCGCGCAGGTCGGGAATGAACAGGGGAAGTGGTAACTCTGGTTTTTGTGGAGCCATTTTGACAATCTGATTCCCGCTCGCGAACCTGCGCCAAGCGATCTCGCAGCAGCATTGAAATCTGCGCCTCGATATCTGAAGTGATCAGCAAGACGGCAACGCCTTCCCAAGCACGCGATAGGCTGCCCCAGCTTCGCTGAGAGAAGCTACGGAAACACGAGGCTCGATTCCTATAACGAAGAAGTCGTGCTCCCGGCCGGCTTCGCATCGGTCTGCTCCGTCCTCTCCACCACTAGCGTAAAGTCACCCACCAATGCGGCGATCGCGCCAATTGCCGCCACAACCGGGGCCGCGATGACCCCAATCGCGGCGATCGTTAACGGAATTTCCAAAAACGTGTGGCCTTTCTCATCCTTGACGATGATCCGCCTGACATTCCCTTCATGAATGAATCCCTTAACTTTGTCGACCAAATCGTGCGACTGAACTTTAAATTCTTCGTAAATGTTTGCCATAGGTTCCTTACTTGCGGCTTGAATATTTATTGAGCGCCGAAATCAGCGGTTCGGCGGACGCAGGCGGCTTAGTGTCGCCCATTACAATCGCCTGATTCTCTTTGCCCGCGCCGTACAGTTCTTCATTCGCATCCTTATCCGGGCGAAGGGTCGCGCCTTGCAGTGAGATTCCGGCAAACACTCCGCGAGAGCGCGAATACGTTAAAATCTCCGCGCGGAACTTGGCGTCGGTGTCTGCAGAGGATTGACGCCCGACCGGACCCGCCGCCACCGCCGCGTCCCCGCCCAGCGTGAACTTGCTCGATAACAGCTTCTGTGCGCCGGTCTTGTTTAGGATCAGCATAATCACGTCGGTCTCCGATCCGCCAATTTGAAACCCTAAGCTCCCGCCCTCAACTTTAATCGACCCTGGCGCAGACCAGCCCATTCCGCTGTCTTTGCGGCACGAGAAAAATCCTCTGCCGAACTTCAATCCCATAACGAAGGCACCCTTTTTCATGCCAGGCACCACCACGACGCATTCGGCTCTGCTCAAGAGTTCCTGCGGGATCGACTTGTCGCTTGCGGCCATGATTTCGTTCATCACGTTGGCCGAGGCCTGCAGGCGTTTGTCAGCTTCCGTTGCGGCCTGAAGCATCCATGCGCTTGCCGCGGCGCAGAACGACAGAATTGCAATCCGTTTTCGATTCATATTTGCGATTCTACCTTAGACCGTGAAAGACATAAAATGAGAATGTGCTGAAAAAGCTGATAGGCGCGCTCGCGATGGCTGCCATCGCGGCAACTCCGGCCGTCGATCCCGCTAATGCAGTTCGCGCGAAGCTGCGCTTGATTCAGACCGGGAAGGCTCGCGCTGGATCTGCCTTGACGTTCTCGTCCGGAGAGCTCAACGCTTATGCTCGCAGCGAACTTCCGTTGATCGCTCCAGCAGGAGTCCGCCAAACGCGCCTCGAGCTAGGCAACGGATCCGCGAG